>NZ_JBJHAL010000008.1:0-176697 GCF_054050995.1 Blastococcus sp. SYSU DS1021
CCCGCGCGGCGCCGCCCCCCCCCCCCCCCCCCCCCCCCCCCCCCCCCCCCCCCCCCCCCCCCCCCCCCCCCCCCCCCCCCCCCCCCCCCCCCCCCCCCCCCCCGGCCCGGATCAGATCAGTCGTGGTCACTCACCCGCAGGGGCGGCGTCGGCCGGAGCCTCGGCGGGCGTGTCGGCACCGTCGGCGGCGACCGGCGCGAGGCTGATCTTGCCGCGGGCGTCGATGTCGGTGATCTCGACCTGCAGCTTGTCGCCGACGTTGGCGACGTCCTCGACCTTGCCGATGCGCTTGCCGCCACCGAGCTTGCTGATGTGGACCAGCCCGTCCTTGCCCGGGAGCAGGGAGACGAAGGCACCGAACGGCGTGGTCTTGACGACCGTGCCGAGGAAGCGCTCGCCGACCTTCGGCATCTGCGGGTTGGCGATGGCGTTGATCCGGTCCACCGCGGCCTGCGCCGAGGGACCGTCGGAGGCCCCGACGTAGATCGTGCCGTCGTCCTCGATGGTGATGTCGGCGCCGGTCTCGTCCTGGATGGCGTTGATCATCTGCCCCTTGGGGCCGATGACCGCACCGATCTTGTCGACCGGGATGCGCACCGTGGTGACCCGCGGCGCGTACGGGCTCATCTCGTCCGGCGCGTCGATGGCCTCGTTCATCACGTCGAGGATGTGCAGGCGGGCCGCACGCGCCTGGGTGAGCGCGCCGGCGAGGACGTCGGAGGGGATGCCGTCGAGCTTGGTGTCCAGCTGCAGCGCGGTCACGAAGTCGCGGGTGCCGGCGACCTTGAAGTCCATGTCACCGAAGGCGTCCTCCGCACCGAGGATGTCGGTGAGCGCGACGTACTCGGTCTTCCCGTCGACCTCGTCGGAGACCAGGCCCATGGCGATGCCGGCGACCGGAGCCTTCAGCGGCACACCGGCGTTGAGCAGGGCCAGCGTCGAGGCGCAGACCGAGCCCATCGAGGTGGAGCCGTTGGAGCCCAGCGCCTCCGACACCTGACGGATCGCGTAGGGGAACTCCTCGCGGTCGGGCAGCACCGGCAGCAGCGCGCGCTCGGCGAGTGCGCCGTGGCCGATCTCGCGGCGCTTGGGCGAACCCACGCGGCCGGTCTCACCCGTGGAGTACGGCGGGAAGTTGTAGTTGTGCATGTAGCGCTTGCGGTCCACCGGCGAGAGGGTGTCCAGCTGCTGCTCCATGCGCAGCATGTTGAGCGTGGTGATCCCCAGGATCTGGGTCTCGCCGCGCTCGAACAGCGCGGAGCCGTGCACGCGGGGCACGACCTCGACCTCGGCCGACAGCGGCCGGATGTCGGTGAGTCCACGACCGTCGATGCGCACCTTGTCGCGCAGGATGCGCTGCCGGACGACCTTCTTGGTCAGCGCGCGGAAGGCACCGGAGATCTCCTTCTCCCGGCCCTCGAACTGACCGGCCAGCGCGGCCTTGACCTCGTCCTTGAGCGCGTCGGTCGCGTCCTCGCGCTCCTGCTTGCCGGCGATCTGCTGGACCTGGGCCAGCTTGTCGCCGACCTGCGCCTCGACGGCGGCGTAGACGTCGTCCTGGTAGTCGAGGAAGCGCGGGAACTCCGCGGCGGGCTTGGCGGCCTTGTCGGCGAGCGCGGACTGCGCGTCGCACAGCGCCTTGATGAACGGCTTGGCCGCCTCGAGGCCCTGCGCCACGACCTCCTCGGTCGGGGCGGGCGCGCCGCCGGCGACCAGCTGGACCGTCTTCTCGGTGGCCTCGGCCTCGACCATCATGATCGCGACGTCGCCGTCCGGGAGGACCCGACCGGCCACGACCATGTCGAAGACGGCGTCCTCGAGCTCGGCGTGCGTCGGGAAGCCGACCCACTGGCCGTTGATCAGCGCGACGCGGCAGCCGCCGACCGGGCCGGAGAACGGCAGCCCGGAGAGCTGGGTGGACGCCGAGGCGCCGTTGATCGCCAGCACGTCGTAGAGGTGCGCCGGGTCCAGCGACAGGACGGTGATGACGACCTGGACCTCGTTGCGCAGGCCCTTGGCGAACGTCGGGCGCAGCGGGCGGTCGATCAGCCGGCAGGTGAGGATCGCGTCCTCCGACGGCCGGCCCTCGCGGCGGAAGAACGAGCCGGGGATGCGCCCGGCGGCGTACATCCGCTCCTCGACGTCGACCGTCAGCGGGAAGAAGTCGAACTGCTCCTTGGGCTGGCGCCCGGCCGTGGTGGCCGACAGCAGCATGGTGTCGCCCATGGTGACGACGACGGAGCCGGCGGCCTGACGCGCGAGCCGGCCGGTCTCGAAGGTGATCGAACGGCTGCCGAATGCGCCGTTGTCGATCACCGCGGTGGCGGTGGTGACCCCGTCCTCGGGGTCGAACTCGGCGGCGATGGGGCCGCTGGTGGTGGGTGCGGACATCTGTCCTTCTCTCGTCTCGTCGCGCCGGCCTCGTACCGGTTCGCGACTCCTCTTACGGCGAGCGTTCGCCGTCTGCGCCCGGGGCGACCGGTGCTCGATCGAAGCCCTCGGGCCGTGCCGTTCCCCGTCCGGGGTCCGGCCACTCCTCCCGGGGGCCACTACCGAGGACCGGCCCTGTGCGGGCGGCCGACGGAGGTCCCGCCTGTCCCGTGCGGCGGTTGCCGCACGAGAGAGGGGACCGACCCGGTGATCCGGAGCGGTCCCCTCGACGTGCTAGCGGCGCAGGCCGAGCCGCTCGATCAGCGACCGGTAGCGGTTGATGTCGGTCTTCGCCAGGTAGTTCAGCAGCCGACGGCGGCGGCCGACCAGCAGGAGCAGGCCCCGCCGGCTGTGGTGGTCGTGCTTGTGCATCTTCAGGTGCTCGGTCAGGTCGCTGATCCGGCGGGTCAGCATCGCGACCTGCACCTCGGGCGAACCGGTGTCCTTCTCGACCGTCGCGTAGTCGGTCATGATCTGCTGCTTGGTCGCGCTGTCGAGCGCCATGGTTCGCCTCCTGGGCGGGTCACGTGTGGCCCTCGGTCCGACTCACGAGGGCAGGTGAACACACACGTCGGTCACCCGACGTTGCTGCCAACCTTACACACCGCCCGGGCGAGGACCGGGTCCCGCGTCAGCGGAGCCCGAGCAGACGCCGGGTGTCGGCCACGTCCTGCGCCATGGCGGCGAGCAATCCGTCGACGTCGGGGAAGGCGGCCATCGGCCGGAGCCGGTGGGCGAACTCGACGCCGACGTGCTCGCCGTAGAGGTCGCCGTCGTAGTCGAGCACGTAGGCCTCGACGGTGCGGCGGCTGCCCTGGAACGTCGGGTTGGTCCCGACCGAGATGGCCGCGGGGAACCGGTCGCGGCTGGCACCGCTGCGCGGGTCACGGGTCACGAGGTGGCCGGCGTAGACACCGTCGGCGGGGATCGCCGTGTACGGGGGCGTCTCCACGTTGGCCGTCGGGTAACCGAGGTCCCGCCCGCGGCGGTCACCACGCACCACGACGCCGTCCACCCGGTGCGGCCGGCCCAGCGCGCGGGCCGCCGGCACCATGTCCCCGGCGGCGACGCAGGCGCGGATGTAGGTCGAGGAGATGGTCACCTCACCGTCCTCCGACGCGTCCTGCGCCAGGGCCATGCCCTCGACCGCGAACCCGAAGCGCCGTCCCTCCGCGGTCAGCGACGCCACCGTGCCGGCGGCGCGGTGGCCGTAGGTGAAGTTCTCCCCCACGACGACCTGGGCCGCGTGCAGCCGCTCGACGAGCACCGTGTGGGTGAACGTCTCCGGCGGGAGCTTCATGAACTCCGGGGTGAAGGGCAGCACGCACATCGCGTCCACCCCGAGCTCCGCGACCAGCTCCGCCTTCCGGTCCAGCGACGTGAGGATCGCGGGGTGCGAACCCGGCCGGACGACCTCGGCCGGGTGCGGGTCGAAGGTCAGCAGCAGGCACGGACGGCGCATCGCCCGGGCGCGCGCGACGGCGGCCCCGATCAGCTCCTGGTGCCCGCGGTGGACGCCGTCGTACATGCCGACGGTGACCACGGTCCGCCCGAGGTCCCCCGGGGTGGCCTCCAGCCCCCGCCAGCGCAGCATGCGACCGCCTCCAGCCGCGATCAGGAGACCCGGTGCAGCCAGCCGTGGGTGTCGGCCACCCGCCCGTGCTGGATGTCCAGGAGGGTCTCCCGCAGCCGCATGGTCAGCGGGCCGGGCTCGCCGTCGCCCACGGTGAAGTCACCGGTCCGCGCCTTGACCTCGCCGACGGGGGTGATGACCGCGGCCGTCCCGCAGGCGAAGGTCTCGGTGATCGAGCCGTCGAGCGCGCCGCTGCGCCACTCGTCGAGGGTCACCTTGCGCTCGGTCACCCGGTGCCCGAGCTCCCGGGCGACGGTGATCAGCGAGTCGCGGGTGATGCCCGGCAGGAGCGTGCCGGAGAGCTCGGGGGTGACCAGCTCGGCGTCCTCGCCGGAGCCCAGGACGAAGAAGAGGTTCATCCCGCCCAGCTCCTCGATGTAGCGCCGCTCCACGGCGTCGAGGTAGACGACCTGGTCGCAGCCCAGCTCGCCGGCCTGCTGCTGGGGGCGGAGGCTCGCGGCGTAGTTGCCGGCGCACTTGACGTCGCCGGTTCCGCCGGGCGCGGCCCTCACGTAGTCCTCGGAGACGAAGACCGAGACCGGGTGCACGCCGCGCGGGAAGTAGGCGCCGGCCGGGCTGGCGATGACCAGGAAGAGGTACTCGTGCGCCGGGCGGACACCGAGGAAGGACTCGCTGGCCAGCTGGTACGGACGCAGGTACAGCGTCTGGTCGGGCCCGGTCGGCACCCACTCGCGATCGGCGTCCACGAGCGCGTCGACGGCGGCGAGGAACGCCTCCTCGGGCACCGGCGGCATCGCCAGCCGCTCGGCGCTGCGGACGAAGCGCGCGGCGTTGGCCTCCGGCCGGAAGGTGGCCACGCTGCCGTCGGGCTGGGCGTAGGCCTTGAGCCCTTCGAAGATCGACTGCGCGTAGTGCAGGGCGGCCGTGCCCGGGTCCATCGGCAGCGGGCCGTACCGGGTGAGCCGGGCGTCGTACCACCCGCGGCCGGCCTGGTAGCGGGCCACGAACATGTGGTCGGTGAAGTAGCGGCCGAACCCGGGGTCCGCCAGCAGCTCCTCGCGCTCGGCCGTGGGGCGGCGCTGCACGTCCTCCACGACCACCGGCACGCCCTCGACGAACGTCCGGGACGAGGTACGGCTGTCGGCGAGCGTCTCGGTCATGGCTCCTACCTGACGGGCGGGTGTTCGGACGGAGCGGCGAGCGCCGGATCCGCGGGCTCACCCTAGCCCGCGCCCGCGCGGGAGCCGACGGCGAAGCACCCCCGGCGCCCGCGACCACGCGACGATCGGCGGCCACCCCAGGGGCGGCGCCCGGTCACCCGGACGTCGCCCGGGGGACACCCGGCCGCCCTAGGCTCCGGTGGATGGGCGGGGATCCCGCGCGGACCCCCGCGTCCGGGGCGCTTCGCGCCGTCGGGTTCGGGATCGCCGTGCACGCGGCCCGCCTGGTGGTCATCCTGGCCACCCTCGCGCTCGGGCCGCTGGCCGGGATCTCCAGCTGGTACCTGGGGCTGGCGGCGAACGTCGCCTGCACCGTGTACGCCGTCGCGCTGGTCACCCGGATGCGGCTGTGGCGCTCGACCGGCCTGCTCCGCCTGCTGCCCTCCCGTCTGGCGCTGCTGTCCCTCCTCCCCCTGGTGGCGGAGGCGGCGCTGTGGGCGCTGCCCGGAGGCATCACCGTCCGGGCACCGGGGCTTCCGCTCTGGCTGCTGACCCTGCTGCTGGTCGGTGTCAACGAGGAGCTGATCAGCCGGGGCGTGGTGCTCTCCAGGCTGCGGCGCGACCTCCCGGTCGGGGTCGCCGTCCTGGTCACCGCTGCCCTCTTCGGCACCCAGCACCTCTCGCACCTGGTCACCGGCGACCGCGCCCTCGCCGACGTCGCGGTGAACGTCGTCCTGTCCGGCGTCTACGGTTTCGCCCTCGCCGCCTTCCAGGCCCGTTTCACCTGGCTGTGGCCGCTGGTGCTGGTGCACGCGGCCACCGATGTCACGTCGGTGCTCGGGCAGGAGGCGCCCACCGGCTGGTACGTGGCGGCGCACGCCGGCCTGCTGGCCTACGGGATCCTCCTGCTGCGCGGCCGGCCGGCCGACCCGGTTCCGGGACGGCCGGCGTCCGGGTCCGCGACGGTCAGGCCTGGTGGTCCTGGTTGACCTTCGGCCCGGCGTACTCCAGCACCTCGTAGGTCCACACGTGCGCCGAGTGCGGGGCGGCCGAGGCGAGGGTGTCGCCGCCGCCGTCGTGGGCGCGGTCGAAGTCCTGGCTGGACTGCCATGCCTCGTACGCCTCGACGCTGCTCCACCGCGTGTAGACCAGGTACTGGTCGGTGCCCTCGACCGGCCGCAGGAGCTCGAACCACTCGAAGCCCGGGGTGCTCTCCACGGCTCCGGCACGCCCGCGGAACCGCTCCTCGAAGCGCTCCTGCTTGTCCTTCGGCACGGTGATCGCGTTGATCTTGACGACGCTCATGGTCGTCCCCTTCCCGGTCGGCGCGGCCGCCAACCCCACGGCCACCCGCCCGTGCGGCACGCTGGCGCAGGTGAGCGCACCCCGCACCACGGACCTGGGCTTCGCCCGCCTCGACCTCGACCGCGAGGCCCGCACCGGCACCCCCGAGGTGGTGTACGCGGCCGGCAAGACCCCAGCGCAGACGGTCGCCTGCCTCGCCGGCCTGCTCGAGGGGTCACCGGCGGCGTTCGCCTGGGCGAGCCGGGTCGACGACGCCACGGCCGAGGCGATCCGCGAGCGCTGGCCCGACGCGGTGGTCGACGAGGAGGCGCGGTGCGCGTTCGTGGGGACTCCGCCGTCCCCGGTCGGCGAGGTGCTGGTCCTCACGGCGGGCACCTCCGACGGCCCGGTGGCCGCGGAGGTGGCCGCCACCCTGCGCGCGTGCGGCGTGGGATACCGGCGGGTGGACGACGTCGGGGTGGCCGGCGTGCACCGGGTGCTGGCGGTCGCGCCGGACCTGGCGGCGGCCGACGCGATCGTCGTCGCCGCCGGGATGGACGGCGCGCTGCCCAGCGTGGTCGCCGGCCTGACCGACCGCCTCGTCGTCGCCGTCCCCACCTCGGTGGGCTACGGCGCGGCGTTCGAGGGGCTGGCAGCGCTGCTCACCATGCTCACCGCCTGCGCCCCCGGGGTGCTCGTCGTGAACATCGACAACGGGTTCGGCGCCGGGGTGGCCGCCGCCCGGATCGTGCGCTCGGCTCAGCGGTAGCGGACGGGGTCGGGCAGCAGCTCGTTCATCGCGCCCGACCGGAAGCCCCGGGGATCGAGCTCCACCCGGCCGAAGCCGGGGACGGCGGTGGGCAGGTCCACCCGGGCGGCGACCTCGTCCACCAGCGCGGCGTCCACCTCGACCCGGGCGACGTCGTCCCCCAGGTCGCGCACGCGCAGGTCGCGCACCGGCAGACCCGCACTCGCGAGGGCCGAGCGCAGCGCCACCTCCGCGCGCTCGACCCGGGCCAGGGCCTCGGCGCTCACCGGCACGCCGTAGGCGATCCGGCTGGCCAGGCATGCGGCGGCGGGCTTCCCGGCCAGCGGCAGACCCCAGCGCCGGGCGGCGGCGCGGACGTCGTCCTTGGTGAGGCCCGCCCGCGCCAGCGGCGCCCAGGCACCGCGTTCGGCGGCAGCCCGGATCCCCGGCCGGAAGCCGGCCACGACGTCGTCGGCGTTCGTCCCGGTGACGACGTCGGCGATGCCCAGCCGCGCCGCCAGCGGCATCAGGACGTCGACCAGCTCGGACTTGCAGAAGGCGCACCGGTCGCCGGCGTTGGCGCGGTACCCGGCGCGGGAGAGCTCGTCGGTGCGCGGCCGCTCGTGCCGGACGCCGAGCGACGAGGCGAACTCCCCGGCGCCGGCCATCTCGGCCGTGGGCAGGCTCGGCGAGACGGCCGTGGCCGCGACCACCCGCCCCGGGCCCAGCGCACGCACCGCGGCGGCGAGGAGCACCCCCGAGTCCACGCCCCCGGAGAACGCGACGACCACCCCGGGCAGCGGGCGGAGCTGCGCGTCGAGGTCGGCCAGCCGGGCGTCGAGGGTCACGGCCGCCAGGCTGCCACCGGCTCAGGCCGGCGGGAAGCCGACGACGACGCGGGCGGTGCGGCCGGCGTCCTCGACCAGCGCCGCCAGGCGGCCGTCGGGGTCCACGGCGGCGTGCAACCCGGCGGCCCCGGTGGCCGGGATGCGCTGCCCGTACCCCAGCGCCCGCGCCTCCTCGGCGGCGAGCGCGCGCTCGGGGAAGACCAGCCGGGCCGCCTCGGTGAGCCCCAGGAACCCGGGGCCGCCGCCGGCCACCAGGGAGGCGGCGGACTCCTCCACCGTGCCCGCCTGCGCGACGGTGAACGGGCCGGAGGCGGTGCGGCGCAGCGCGGTCAGGTGGCCGCCGACGCCCAGCGCCGCCCCGGCGTCGCGCGCGATGGCCCGGATGTAGGTGCCGGCGGTGCACTCGACGGTGACGTCGGCGTCGACCAGGTCCGGCTCCGGCCGGGCGATCCGGTGCACCTCGAGGCGGTGCACCGTGACCGCGCGGGGCTCGAGGACGACCTCCTCCCCCGCGCGCACCCGGTCGTAGGACCGGCGGCCGTCGACCTTGACCGCGCTCACCGTCGACGGCACCTGCCGCAGCGGCCCGGTCTGCGCCGCCAGGGCCGCGCGGACGGCGTCGTCCGGCACGTGGGCGGTCGAGGCGGAGCTCAGCAGCTCCCCCTCGCGGTCGTCGGTGACGGTGGCCTGCCCCAGGCGGATCGTGGCCTCGTAGGTCTTGTCGTGGCCGCCGACGTACCCGAGCAGCCGGGTCGCGGTGCCGACACCCAGCACCAGCAGGCCGGTGGCCATGGGGTCCAGGGTCCCGGCGTGGCCGACCTTGCGCACCGACAGGGCGCGCCGGGCGCGCGCGACGACGTCGTGGGAGGTCATGCCGCCGGGCTTGTCCACCAGCAGCAGACCGGGCGGTACGTCGGCGTCGGGGCGTCTCGGGCTCACCCGGCAACCGTCTCAGGTGCCCGCAGCCAGCGGTCACCCGCCACCCGCACCAGCACGGCGAGCAGCCGCAGCCCGATGAACAGCGTGAGACCGGTCCAGATGCCGGCCAGCCCCAGGCCCAGCGGGGCGGCGAACAGCGACAGCGGCAGGAAGCCGACCAGGGCGGCCGCGATCGTGACGGTGCGCAGGTAGCCGACATCCCCGGCGCCCATCAGGACGCCGTCCAGGGCGAACACCACGCCGGCCAGCGGCTGGAAGCCGGCGAGGAACCACCAGACGACGGCGGCCTGCGCGAGCACCGCCGGGTCGTCGGTGAACAGCGGCGGCAGCACCCCGCGCAGCGCGACCAGCGCGGCGGCCACGAGGCAGCCGGTGACCAGCCCCCAGACGGCGACCCGGCGCGCGGTCGCCCGGGCGTCGTCGGGACGCCCGCCGCCGAGCGCCTGCCCGACCAGGGTCTGCGCGGCGATCGCGTAGGCGTCGAGCACCAGCGCGAGGAAGAAGAAGAGCTGGAGCGCGATCTGGTGGGCGCCCAGGGCGGCGGTCCCGGCCCGGGCGGCCACGCCGGCGGCGACGAGGAACGACAGCTGCAGCACCGCCGCCCGCAGCAGCAGGTCCCGGCCGATGACCAGCTGGCGCACGATCGCGGCGGGCCGCGCCCGCCAGGCCGCCCCCTCGCGCAGCAGCGCCCGCACGAACAGCGCCGCGGTGAGCGCCTGCCCGACCACGTTGGCCACGGCGGAGCCGACCAGGCCCAGCCCCGCTGGGTGCACCAGCAGCGGGCACAGGACGAGGCTGAGCAGGCTCCCCGCGACGACGTAGCGCACCGGTCGGCGCAGCTCCTGCACGCCGCGGAGCCACCCGTTGCCGGCCAGCGAGACCAGCAGCAGCGGGGCACCGAGCGAGGCGACCCGCAGCCACTGCTCCCCCGCCTCGGCGACCGGGCCCGCGCCGCCGGCCAGCGCCCGGGTCAGCGGACCGGCCAGCGCCTGGAAGAGGGCCAGCACGAGCAGGCCCAGACCGACGGCCAACCACGTCGCCTGCACGCCCTCCTCGACGGCGCCGGCCCGGTCGCCGGCCCCGGCCCGGCGGGCGGCCCGCGCGGTGGTGCCGTAGGCCAGGAAGTTCAAGAGCGCGGCCGCCCACGCCAGCAGGCCACCCCCGACGGCCAGGCCGCCCAGCGCGACCGTCCCGAGGTTGCCGACCACGGCGGTGTCCACGAGGAGGTACAGCGGCTCGGCAGCGAGGACGACCAACGCCGGCAGGGCGAGGGAGAGGACGGACGCCGGGCGCGACGGGAGCCGCGCCGGGTCCCGCTCAGCGCCCCGATCGGCCTCGGTGCGGGGGCCCGCGCCGGGCGTGCGAGGCGTGGGGGGCTCGGTCCTTCTAGGCACCTGGTCGCGGGGGGAGGCCGGAGGCCGACACCGCGTCCAGCTCACGACGCAGGGCCTCGATGGTCTTCTCGCGATCGAGGGAGGAGGTGTACCCCGCGGCGGCCCGGTGCCCGCCACCGCCCAGCGCCATCGCCACACGGGCGACGTCGGTCCGGCCGCGGGAGCGGAGCGACACCGACCAGGACCCGTCGTCCTGCCCCTTGAGCACGCAGGCCACGTCGGCCTCCTCGGTGGCGCGGACGACGTCGACCAGCGCCTCGAGCTGCTCGCCGGGCAGGCCGTGCTCGCCGGCCTCCGCGGTGCTCGACCAGGTCCAGACCAGTCCGGCGCCGACCCCCGGTTCCAGGACCGCCCGGCCCGCGACGACCGAGAGCAGCCCGAGCCAGCTGAACGGCGCGGTGTCGAAGAGGCGGCGGCTGATCGCCGCGTGGTCGATCCCCGTGGCGAGCAGGCGCGCGGCGAGCTCGTGGGTCTCGGGGCGGGTGCTGCCGAACCGGAAGGAGCCGGTGTCGGCGGCCAGGCCGGCGTACAGGCAGGTCGCCAGTCGGTCGTCCAGCGCAATACCGAGGCCGTCGAGCAGGTCGGCCACCAGCGTGACCGTCGCCGGTGCGGCCGGGTCCACCAGGCGGACCCGGCCGAATCCCGGGTTGCTCGCGTGGTGGTCGACGACCACGGAGGTCCCGGCACGGTCCAGCAGCGGGGCCAGCTCCCCCAGCCGTCCCGGGGAGGCCACGTCCAGGGCGACGAAGACGTCCGGGGAGGACGGCACGTCGGCGGACGGCACCAGCCCCTCGGCGCCGGGGATCCACCCGAGCGAGGCGGGCAGCGTGAACGGACCGGGGAAGGTGGCGAGCACCCGGGCGCCGCGCCGGCGCAACGCCTCGGCGAGCGCGAGGCAACTGCCCAGCGCATCGGCGTCGGGCTGCACGTGGCCGGACAGCACGACGGTCGCACGCGATCGCGCGGCCTCGGCCAGTACCGCGGTCGCCGACCGGGTCGCGTCCGCCAGATCCGCGGCGGAGCGCTCGTCGGGGACGGCGGTCACGCGCCCGGATCGGGGTCGGCCACGCGGCCGCCCTGGTGCTCGGTGATGTCGCCCCCGCCCACCGGGTAGCCGGGGCCGCCGTCGTCGGGCTCGTCGGCCGCGATGCTGGGCGCCTCGCCGATCTGGCCGCGCTTTCCGCCGTCGGTCGGGTCGCCGGTGTCCGGCACGGGTGCACCGCCCAGCACCGATGTGCCGTGGCCCTCGTCGGGCTCGTACGGGTCGGGGTCGTTCTCGGTCACTGCGCACTCCTCGTGTCGGCGGCGTCCTCGGATCCGTCGTCGACGGGGTCGGACGCCACCATGTCGTCCTCGTCGTCGTCCGCGTCCTCCACCGGCTTCCGGTAGGGGTCCGGCTCGCCGGCGTAGCTGGCGCCCTCACGGGCGCGGGCCAGCTCCGCATCGGCGTGCCGCGCCCGCTCGAGCGCTTCCTCGAGCTCACGCGCGGTGTCGGGCACGATGTCGGCGACGAAGGTCAGCGAGGGGACGAACTTGATCCCGGTCTGCCGTCCCACGGTGGAGCGCAGCACACCGGTCGCACTGCTCAGCGCCTTGGCCGAGTCGGCGACCTGGGTCTCGTCGCCGTACACGGTGTAGAAGACCGTGGCCTCGCGGAGGTCGCTGGTCACCCGGGCGTCGGTGACGGTCACCATGCCCAGGCGGGGGTCCTTGATCTGGGACTCGATCGCGGCGGAGACGATCTGTCGGATGCGCACCGCGAGCTTGCGGGCGCGGGCCGGATCGGCCATCGGGACCTCCTGGTGCGTGGATGGAACGGCCCCCTCGCAGGGCCCCGCCGCGAGCCTGCGAGCGGTGGGGGGCGAGGGGGTCCTTCTAGTCGGTGTCGCTGAACAGCTGCCGGTGCGTGGACAGCAGCGTCACCTCCGGCCGCTCGGCCAGCAACCGTTCGCAGGCGTCCAGCACGTCGGTGACCTGGGCTGCCTCCCCCGCCACGGTGGCGACCGCGACCTGCACCCGACGGTGCAGGTCCTGGTCGCCCACCTCGGCGGCGGCGACGGCGAAGCGGCGGCGCAGTTCGGCCACGATCGGTCGCACGACCGATCGCTTGCCCTTGAGCGAGTGGACGTCGCCCAGCAGCAGGTCGGCGGTCAGTGACCCGGTGAACACCGGATCACCTCCCGACGACCTGCTGCTGGCGACGAACTGGGCCGGCCCTCGTGCTGGGCCCCGCCACGAGCCTGCGAGTGGTGGGGGGCACGGGGGTCCTTCGACTTACTCGCGCGGCTTCTCGCGCATCTCGAAGGTCTCGATCACGTCGTCGACCTTGATGTCGTTGAACGACCCCAGGCCGATACCGCACTCGAAACCCTCGCGGACCTCGGTCGCGTCGTCCTTGAAGCGGCGGAGGGACTCCACCGTCAGGTTGTCGGCGACCACGGCACCGTCGCGGATGAGCCGCGCCTTCGAGTTGCGGACGATCGTGCCGCTGCGGACCAGCGAACCGGCGACGTTGCCGATCCTCGGCACCCGGAAGACCTCGCGGACCTCCGCCGTACCGAGCTGGACCTCCTCGTAGACCGGCTTGAGCATGCCCTTGAGCGCGGCCTCGATCTCGTCGATCGCCTGGTAGATGACCGTGTAGTACCGGACGTCCACCCCTTCGCGGTTGGCGAGCTCGGTGGCCTGGCCCTCGGCCCGGACGTTGAAGCCCAGGACGATGACGTCGTCGGCCAGCGCCAGGTCGATGTCGCTCTTGGTGATCCCACCGACGCCGCGGTGGATGACCCGCAGCGAAATCTCGTCGTCGACCTCGATCTTCATCAGCGCCTCTTCGAGCGCCTCGACGGTGCCCGAGTTGTCGCCCTTGATGATCAGGTTGAGCTGACGGTTCTCCTTGAGCGCCGCGTCCAGGTCCTCCAGGCTGATCCGCTTGCGCATCGAGGCGTTCTGCGCATTGCGGATGCGGGCCTGGCGGCGGTCGGCGATCTGCCGGGCGACGCGGTCCTCGTCGACGACGAGGAAGGTGTCACCGGCGCGGGGCACCGAGGTGAGCCCGACGACCTGCACGGGGCGGGCCGGCAGGGCCTCCTTCAGCTTGTTGCCGTGCTCGTCGAGCAGCGACCGGACGCGACCGTAGGCGTCGCCGGCCACGATCGAGTCGCCCTGGCGCAGCGTGCCGCGCTGGACGAGCACCGTGGCGACGGGGCCGCGGCCCTTGTCCAGCTTGCCCTCGATGACCACACCCTGCGGGTCCTGCTCGGTGTTCGCGCGCAGGTCCAGCGAGGCGTCGGCGGTCAGCAGGATCGCCGCGAGCAGGTCGTCGAGACCCTGCCGGGTGATCGCCGAGACGTCGACGAACATCGTCTCGCCGCCGTACTCCTCGGCGACCAGGCCGTACTCGGTGAGCTGCTGGCGGATCTTGGCGGGGTTGGCCCCCTCCTTGTCCACCTTGTTCACCGCGACCACGATCGGCACCTCGGCGGCCTGCGCGTGGTTGAGCGCCTCGACCGTCTGCGGCATGACGCCGTCGTCGGCCGCGACCACCAGGACGACGATGTCGGTGGCCTTCGCGCCACGGGCACGCATCGCGGTGAACGACTCGTGACCCGGGGTGTCGATGAAGGTGACCGGCCGCTCGTTGCCGTCGAGCTCGGTGACGATCTGGTAGGCGCCGATGTGCTGGGTGATGCCGCCGGCCTCGCGCGCCACCACGTTGGTGTTGCGCAGGGCGTCGAGCAGCTTGGTCTTCCCGTGGTCGACGTGACCCATGACGGTCACCACCGGCGGACGGGGCGACCAGTCCTCCTCGTCGCCCTCCTCGTCACCGAAGGTGAGGTCGAAGGTCTCGAGCAGCTCGCGGTCCTCGTCCTCGGGGCTGACGACCTGGATGTTCCAGCCGATCTCGGCACCCAGCAGCTGCAGGGTGTCCTCGTTCACCGACTGGGTGGCGGTAACCATCTCGCCCAGGTGGAACAGCGCCGTGACCAGCGCGGCGGGCTGGGCGTTGATGCGCTCGGCCAGATCGGTCAGCGAGGCGCCGCGGGGCAGCCGGACGGTCTGCCCGTTGCCGCGCGGCAGGCTGACACCGCCCATGCTGGGCGCCGCCATGGAGTCGAACTCCTGACGCCGCTGCTTCTTGCTCTTGCGCCCGCGGACCGGACCCCGGCCACCGGGACGCCCGAAGGCACCGGCCGTACCGGCACCCGAGCCACCGCGACCGCGACCACGGCCACCGCCGCCACGGAAGCCACCGCCGGCGGGCGCGCCGGCACCCGGGGCACCGCCACCGCCGCCGGGACGGAAGCCACCGCCGCCACCGGGACCACCCGGACGGCCACGACCCGCACCTCCGGGGCCACCACCGGGACGGCCGCCGCCGGCCGGCCGCGGCGGCATCATGCCGGGCGACGGGCGCTGCGGCATCATGCCCGGGTTCGGGCGCGGACCGCCCGGACCGGCCGCGGGACGCGGGCCACCGGCACCGGGGCCGGGACGCGGCCCGCCGGGCCCGGCCGGACGGGGACCGCCGGCACCGGGCGCAGGACGGGGACCGCCGGCGCTGGGCGCAGGACGGGGACCGCCGGCTGTGGGGCCGGGGCGCGGGCCGCCGGCCGCGGGGGCCGGGCGGGGGGCGCTGCTGAAGGGGTTGTTGCCCGGACGCGGGGCCGGCCGGGGACCGGGACGCGGACCACCGGGCGCAGATCCGCCGGCCGGGGCCGGGCGGGGGGCTCCGGGACGCGGGGCCGACGGCTGCTGCGGCGGGGCCGCCGGAGCCTGGGCCGCCGGAGCCTGGGGCGCCGGAGCCTGGGGCGCCGGGGCCTGGGCCGGAGGCTGCGGAGCGGGCGCCGCGGGACGCGGACCCGGGCGCGGTCCGGGAGCGGCCGGGCGCGCCGGCGCCGACGCCGCCGGGGCCTGCGGGGCCTGCGGGGCCGGAGCCTGCGGAGCAGGCGCCGCGGCCGGAGCCGTGGGCGCGGCCGGCGTGGGAGCGGGGGCGCTCGGACGCGGGGCTGCCCCGCCGTTGCCGCCACCGGTGGCGGCGCCGAGCGCCTCGCGGAGCCGTCGGGCCACGGGGGCCTCGACGGTCGAGGACGCGGACTTCACGAACTCGCCCTGCTCCTTGAGCTTGGCGAGCACGGTCTTGCTGTCGACACCGAACTCCTTGGCGAGTTCGTGTACGCGGGCTTTGCCTGGCACGGGTCTCCTCTTGGTGAGGCCGGCGGCTTGCCCGCTCGACCTCGTCGTTAGTGGCGCATGGTCATCGTGAGAACTTCACGGCTGAGTCATCCGACGGTGTCCTGTCGACGTGCGGACCGGCCTGGTGCCGACCCGACTGGGTACTGCTGTCCTCCCCCGACCCGGCCCCGGTGGCCTCCGCGGAGGCACCCAGGACGTGAGCCCGGAGCGGGCCGGCCCCCGGCGGTGTGCTGCATCGCAGCGCCCGCTGGAAGGCCCGGCGTCGCTCCGCTGCGCGCAGGCACTCCGCGGTCGGGTGCAGCGAGGCACCACGACCGGGGAGGCGCCGCCGCGGATCGGGGACGAGGTCCCCGGCCACGACGACGACGCGCAGCAGGTCGGTGACCGACGTCCGCTTCCGGCACCCCACGCAGGTGCGGACCGGAGTCGACGTTTCGGCCATCCTCAACTCTAGCGCGTGGCCGGTCCGCGTTGTTCCGCGCGGCGGGGAGCCGAGCGGGAACCCCCCGCGGGAGCCTGCGATCGGGCCCCGGGCGCCCCGCCACGCCCCCCGCCCGGGTGGGGTGGCAACCCGGACCGCAGCGGCGGGCGGCCCACCCCCGGAGAGGGGGATGCGTCGGCGTCGTCGGCCTGGGCGTCGCTGCGGATGTCGATCCGGCAGCCGGTCAGCCGGGCGGCCAGGCGGGCGTTCTGCCCCTCCTTGCCGATGGCCAGCGACAGCTGGTAGTCGGGGACGACGACGCGCACCGCCTTCGCCTGAGGGTCGACGAGGCGGGCGCTGCTCACCCGGGCCGGGCTGAGCGCCGAGGCGACGAAGTCCGCCGGGTCGTCCGACCAGTCGACGATGTCGATCTTCTCGCCGTGCAGCTCGCTCATCACGTTGCGCACCCGCTGCCCCATGGGGCCGATGCAGGCCCCCTTGGCATTCAGCCCGGGCACCGCGGTGCGGACGGCGATCTTCGAGCGGTGCCCCGCCTCGCGCGCGACGGCGACGATCTCGACGCTGCCGTCGGCGATCTCCGGGACCTCGAGGGCGAACAGCTTGCGGACCAGGTTCGGGTGCGTTCGCGACACCGTCACCTGCGGGCCGCGGAAGGTGCGGGAGACCGCCACCACGTAGGCCTTGATCCGGTTGCCGTGGGTGTAGGTCTCCCCCGGAACCTGCTCGGCGGAGGGGAGCACGGCCTCGACCTTGCCGATGTCGATCATCACGATGCCGCTGGCGTTGCGCCGCTGGTCGGCCTGGACGATGCCGCTGACGATGTCGCCTTCCTTGCCGGCGTACTCGCCGAAGGTCTGCTCGTGTTCGGCGTCGCGCAGCCGCTGGACGATGACCTGCTTGGCGGTGCTGGCCGCGATCCGGCCGAAGTCCGACGGGGTGTCGTCCCACTCGCGCACGACCTCGCCGTCGGCGCCGATCTCCTGGGCGAGGACGGCGACCTCGCCGCTCTTGCGGTCCACGTGCACGCGCACGTGCTTCGCCGCCCCGTCGGCGTGCCGGTAGGCGGTGACCAGGGCCGTCTCGAGCGCCTCGATGACCGTGTCGACCGGGATGCCCTTCTCCCGCTCCACCGCCTTCAGCGCGGTGACATCGATGTTCACTTCTCTCCTCCGTCGTCGTCCGCGAGCCCGGCCTGGTCCAGGTCGTCGAGCTCGGCGGCGTCGTGCTCCGCGGTGTCGTCGGTGATGTCCTCGGGGGTGTCGTCGGGGGAGTCGGCGCGGCCGAACTCGACCTGCACCCGCCCCGCCCCGAGCTCCGCCCACGGCACCTGGCGCGGCTGCGGGGGCCGCTTCTTCGCCCCCGGCTTCCCCTTGGCCTCGACCGCCAGGGTCACGCCGTCGCCGTCCACCGCGGTGATCCGTCCGGTGAGCTGCTCGACGGCCCCGGCGGGGCCCACCCCCACCACCACCAGCCGACCGGTGTTCCGGCGCCAGTGGCGCGGCTCGGTGAGCGGCCGGTCGACCCCCGGACTGGTCACCTCGAGGACGTAGGGCGTGCGGCCCATCCCGTCGTCGTTGCGGTCGAGCACGTCGGAGACCGCCCGGCTCACCTCGGCGATGTCGTCGAGGGTGACACCGGCGTCGCGGTCGACGACCACGCGGACGACGCTGCGCCGGCCGGCGGGGGTGACGACGAGCTCCTCCAGGTCGTACCCGGCCTCGGTGACGACCGGGCGGATCCAGGCGGTCAGCCGGTCGGTGGCGGGGTCGCTCCGCTGGGTTCCGCGAGAGGCGGACACGCTGGCCTCCTCAGGCTCGGTCGGCGGCACGGTGCCGTGCGCGCAGTTCTGCGGCCCGGCGCCGCGGACCTGCGTCGCTGGCCGGGCCCGGTGTCGAGGGGAAGAGCTCAGGTTACCGCCCACCCCGGGACGGCGGCCCGGCGCGGGGCGACCGGACCGCTCCGGCCGGACCCTGCGCCCACTGGGGCGCACGGGGGCAGGGTGACGCGGTGGACGTCCCGACGACGCGGCGCGCCCGCCCGACCGCGCGACCGGCTGCCGGTGCGGTCGAGCTGCGAGGATGGACGGCGATGTCTGGCACCCCTCGTCCCGGTCGGCGGGCGTTCACCCGTCGGACCCTCCTGGTGGCGTCCGCCGCCGGCGTCGCCGTGGTGGCCGCCGGCTGCACCTCCTCGCCGCCGGTCGAGGAACGCGACACCGTGACCAGCGCGCAGGCCGACGAGCTGGCGGCGCAGGTCGGCGTCCAGGAGACCCTCGTCCGGGCGTACGAGCTGGCCTTCGACGCCGACCCCGCACTCGCCGCTGCCGCCGGGAACCTGGCGACCCAGGCCGGCGAGCAGCTCGACCGCCTCCGCGCGGCCACCCCGGGCAGCAGCCCGTCGGCCACCCCGCCACCGGACACGCCCCCGGCCGGCGAGGGGCAGGCCTGGCTGCGGGCGCAGGTCGCCGTCGCCGCCACCTCCCACGCCGCCGCCGCCCTGGGCCAGACCGGAGGGCGGGCGGCGCTGCTGGGCTCCATCGCCGCGGGACTGCGCGGTCACGAGGCACGACTGGCGTGAGGAAGATCGGCCATGGCTGACGACGAGACCACCGGCCCCTCCCCCGAGGACGACGCCCTGAACGCCGCGCTGGCCGCCGAGCACGCCGCCGTGTGGGGATACGGCGTGGTCGGGGCGGCGCTGGGTGCGGGCGGCCGGGCGGCCGCCGCGACCGCCGAGGCCGGGCACCGCGACGTGCGGGACCAGCTGATCACCCTGCTCGACGGGCGCGGCACGGATCCCGTGCTGCCCGAGGCCGGCTACGCGCTGCCCTTCCCGGTGCTCTCGGCGGTGGACGCCGCCGCCCTCGCCGCGGTGCTGGAGGAGGGCGTCACCGCCGCCTGGGTGCGGGTCCTGGACCGGGCCGAGGAGCGGACCACGCGCACGCTGGCGATGGAGGTGCTCAGCGCCGCGGAGGTGCGGGCGGTCGGCTGGCGGGAGGCTGCGGGCCAGACGCCCGTGACGCGCGCCCTCCCCGGGCTGCCACCCCGGTAGCAGGCCCCCGCCCTCACTCCCCCGGCGCGAGGCGGGATCCGGACGCCGCGACGCTCAGAGTGCGCCGAGGAACGCGTCGGTGACCGCGACCGCGGCGCTGCTGGACTGCCCGCCCTCGACGAGCACGGCGAAGGCGATGTCACCGGCCGGTCCGGCGACCTGGTACCCGGCGAACCAGCCGTGGGAGTCCGGCGGCGTCTTCGTGCCGTACTCCGCGGTGCCGGTCTTGCCGTGGACCTCGCCCCGGTCGGCCAGGGCCTGAGCGGTCCCCGACAGCACGACCGCTCGCATCATCGGCCGCAGCGCGTCGAGGACCGCGGCCGATGGCCCGGCCGGAACCGGCCCCGCCGCCTCGGCGCCGACCACCTCGACCGGCGCCACCGGCGTGCCCCCGGCGACACCGGCCATGACGAGGGCCATCTGGGCCGGGCTCATCAGCACCCGGCCCTGGCCGATCGCGTCGGCCGCCTTGCCCGTGCCCGTGCTGTCACGCGGGACGCTGCCGCCGAAGATGTCGACCGGCAGCTCCCAGTCGGTGCCCACGCCGTAGGCCGCCGCCGCCTCGGCGAGCGCCGGGTCCGGCAGCTCGAGGGCCTGCTGGATGAAGGTCGTGTTGCACGACTGGGCGAAGGCCTCGGTGAAGGGGACGGTGCCCAGGTCGAACTGGTCCTGGTTCTCGAACTCCCGCCCCTCCACCGTGGTCGTGGCCGGGCAGGCGACCGGCGTCTCCGGGGTCAGGCCACCCGCCGTCAGCAGGGCGGTGGCCGTCATCGTCTTCATGCTCGATCCGGGCGGGAACTGGCCGCGCAGGGCGTTGCTCGGGTCCGCCGCCTCGTTCGAGGAGACAGCGAGGATCTCGCCCGTGCCGGGGCGGACGGCCACCAGGTGGGTGGGGCGGGACTCCCCCGCCACGGCGGCGTCGGCGGCGTTCTGGATCTCCGGCACCAGGGGGATTTGCACCGGCTCCCCGGCGACCGGGGCCACCGAGGCGATCTCCCGGCCTGCATCACCGGTCGCCTCGTCGGTGCTGACCACCGACACGGTGAACCCGGGTGTGCCGGTGAGCTGGTCCTGGTACGCCCGCTGCAGCCCGGACAAGCCGAGCTGGTCACCGGCGGCGTACCGCGGCTGCCCGTCCACCGAGGTCTCCTCGATGATCTCCGCGGTCGCCGGCCCCACCCGGCCGAGCAGGGCCGAGGCGAACCGCGCCGTCGGGGCGAGCAGACGGGTCTCGGTGGGGAAGACCGCACCGGGCAGGTCGAACACCTGCGCGCGGATCTCCTCGAAGTCGGGGCGGCGCAGGGAGATCACCGGCACGAACTGACCCTCCGGCGCCGCCTGGACGTCCGCGACGATCTCCTGGGGGTCGATGCCGGTGGCCGCCCCGAGCGCCGACGCCAGCGACGGCAGGTCGATGACGCGGGCCGGGTCGACGCCCACGTTGACCACCTCGGTGGGGGTGAACAGCGGGGCACCGGTCGCATCGGTGATCGGCGCACGATCGGGCAGGGTGCGGTCGAGCTCGAGGTGCTGACCCTCCGCCAGCTCGGGGTGCACCATCGCGGGCTCGGCGACCACCTCCCAGGCGTCGTCGCCCTCCCGCAGCCGCAAGGTGGCCTCGTAGCTCCACTCCGGTGCCGCTGCCAGGTCCCAGGTCGCGGTCCAGCCGACGGTGGCCGAGCCGTCGTCGACGGTCACCTCGCCGACCTCGGTGGCCAGCTCGGCGCCGGGCAGGTCGTCGGCCGTCTGCGCGAGCAGCGCCGCCGCGGCGTCCGGATCGGTGGTCGCGTCGGCCGCCGCAGGGACGTCGCCCGCCGCCCAGTCCTCGAGAAACGCCTGGGCCGCGGCCCGCACGTCGTCCTCGCTGTTGCCCGAGCAGCCGGCCAGCACCGGGCCGGTCAGCACGATCAGAGCGGCCGGGAGAGCGAGACGTCGTCGTGTCGACACGGTCACAGATTGTCAGACGAATGAGACGGCTCAGAAGAGGACGCTCGCGTACTCGCCGACCTCGCGGAACCCCACCCGACGGTAGGACGCGCGGGCCCGGGTGTTGTAGTCGTTGACGTACAGGCTGACGACCGGCGCGATGGCGGCTCGGGCGTACTCGACCACCGCTGCGGTGCAGGCCGTGCCGATCCCCCGGCCGCGCAGGGTCGGCGCGACCCACACGCCCTGCACCTGGCAGGCGGCCCGGCAGACCGCGCCGATCTCCGCCTTGAACAGCACGCGCCCGTCCTCGATCCACGCCAGCGACTGGCCGGCCCGGACCAGCTCGTCGACCCGCGCCCGGTACCCGGCGCCCCCGTCGACCCGGAGCGGGCTGACCCCGACCTCCTCGGTGAACATCGCGACGGCCGCCGGCAGCAGGACCTCGAGTTCGTCCGGGCGCACCGGCCGCACCCGGGGCTCGGGCGCGACGGCGGGCGGGCCGTCGATCGCCAGCAGCGGCTGCCGGGGCCGGTGGTCGCGGGCCGGGCCCCAGGAGGGCTCGAGCAGCTCCCACAGCGGTGCCACGGCGGCCGACGGGCCCACGATCGTGGAGCAGCGGCGCCCGGCCCGGCGGGCCCGCTCGGCGAAGGCGACGGCGGCGGGCCGCTCGGCCCCGGGCCGGGCGAACGGGACGAGGTTGGCGCCGGCCAGGCACACCGCGTCCAGCTCGCGGCCACTGCCGATGCCCCAGAGCGGGGCTCCGAGGGCGGGCGCCGCCGTCCCCGCGACCTCGACCCGTCCCGCGAGCACGCAGGCAGCAACCGGGTCGGTGGCCAGCAGCCGGTGCACCGCCGGCTCGTCGGCCTCGTCGAGGACGCGGGCGCTGGGCGTTCGGAGCACGGGTCAGCTGACGGTGACGACCGGCGGCCCGGAAGGCTCGCCGGCGTCGACGTGCTCCCCGGCGATCCGCATGGCCTCCTCGATGAGGGTCTCGACGATCTGGGACTCCGGCACGGTCTTGACGACCTCCCCCTTGACGAAGATCTGGCCCTTGCCGTTGCCCGACGCCACACCCAGGTCGGCCTCGCGCGCCTCACCCGGACCGTTGACGACGCACCCCATGACGGCGACGCGCAACGGCACCTCCATGCCCTCCAGGCCGGCGGTGACCTCGTTCGCGAGCTTGTAGACGTCGACCTGGGCCCGGCCGCAGGACGGGCAGCTGACGATCTCCAGCCCGCGCTGCTTGAGGTTCAGCGACTCCAGGATCTGGTTGCCGACCTTGACCTCCTCGGCCGGCGGCGCGGAGAGCGAGACGCGGATGGTGTCGCCGATGCCCTGGCTCAGCAGCGCCCCGAAGGCGACGGCGGACTTGATCGTCCCCTGGAAGGCGGGGCCGGCCTCGGTGACGCCCAGGTGCAGCGGGTAGTCGCACTGGGCGGCCAGCAGTTCGTAGGCGCGGACCATGACCACCGGGTCGTTGTGCTTGACCGAGATCTTGATGTCGCGGAAGTCGTGCTCCTCGAACAGCGAGCACTCCCACAGCGCCGACTCGACCAGCGCCTCGGGCGTGGCCTTGCCGTACTTGGCGAGCAGCCGCTTGTCCAGCGACCCGGCGTTCACGCCGATCCGGATCGGGACGCCGGCGCCCTTCGCGGCCTTCGCGATCTCGCCGACCTTGTCGTCGAACTTCTTGATGTTGCCCGGGTTGACGCGGACGGCGGCGCAGCCGGCGTCGATCGCGGCGAACACGTAGCGCGGCTGGAAGTGGATGTCGGCGATCACCGGGATCTGCGACTTCTTCGCGATGATCGGCAGCGCCTCGACGTCGTCGGTGTCGGGCACGGCGACCCGCACGATCTGGCACCCCGACGCGGTGAGCTCGGCGATCTGCTGGAGGGTCGCGTTGATGTCGGCGGTCTTGGTCGTGCACATCGACTGCACGCTGACCGGGTGGTCGCTGCCCACGCCCACGCCACCGACCATCAACTGGCGGGTCTTCCGGCGCGGGGCCAGGACGGGCGGAGGAGCAGCGGGCATGCCGAGGCCCACGGGGATCGCCATGGGGCCAGTATCCCCCGCGGCGCGATCGATGCTGGTGGCGCTGCTGTGACGTCGGTCGGGCTGGACGACGACGACCGCGCGGCGCCGCGCCCGCCGACCGGTCAGGCGCGGCCGGCGTCGCGGTCCCGGTAGGGCTCCGCCTCCGCCACGAGCTCGCCGAGCACCGTCCGCACCGCGCGCCGGGCGGCCTTGTCCGGGCGCGCCAGCGCCTCGACGATCCGCCCGGCGCGGAGGTCGGCCAGGGGCACCAGCGCCAGCCGCCCCTCGGCCCGCTCCCGGGTCGTGTGCCGCGGCAGCAGTGCGATGCCGTGCCCCCGGGCGACCAGCTTCTCCATCAGGGGCAGGTGCGTGGTCCGGCGCACGACGTGCACCGGTCGCCCCGCCCGCGCGGCGATCGCCGTCAGCACCCGGTCGATCGGGAACTCGGCCGGGGGCGCGATCCACTGCTCGCCGATCACGTCGAGCGGGCTCACGCGGGCCCGCCGGGCCAGCGGGTGGTCCAGGGGCAGGGCGACGTCCAGCGGCTCCCGCAGGAGCAGCCGGACCTCGGTACCCGCCCGGTCCGGGGGCACCACGTCGTCGGACCGGTGCGCGACCACGATGTCGTAGCCCGCGGTGAGCGCCGCGAAGCCGTCCTGCGACACGTCCTCGTCATACGTCTCGAGGGCGATCTGCGGAACCGCGGCCAGCCGGTCGAGCAGCCCGGGGACCAGCAGCTCGCCGGCGGAGTGGAAGACCGCGAGGCGGACCGTCCCGCCGGCGCCGCCGCGGTAACCGGCCCAGTCCGCCTCGGCGACGGCCAGCGCGGTGGCGACGCCGGTGGCGATGCCGACCAGCGCCCTGCCGGCGTCGGTCAGGCGGACGCCCCGGCCGAGCCGCTCGACCAGAGGCACGCCCACCCGTCGCTGCAGCACCTTCAGCTGCTGGGACACCGCCGACGGCGTCCGCCCGGTGGAGCGAGCGGCGGCGGTCACCGACCCGTGCTCGGCCAGCTCGCGCAGGAGGAGGAGCTGCGCGGGGTCGACCCGGTCCCACAGGCCCGGGGCGTCGTTCATGTAGTGAACCTACAGGGACCGTTCACGACTTCGTGCTTGTCCTTCATCGAAGCGGAGACGCACGCTTTCTGGCGTGCCTCTCCGCGACCGCCTCCTCGCCTGCCTCGTCGCGGTGTGCTGGGGGTTGAACTTCCCGGCCACCGCCCTGGCGCTCGAGCAGTTCCCGCCGCTGTTCATGGTCGCCCTGCGCTTCGCCCTCGTGGGCCTGCCCGCGGTCCTGCTCATCCCCCGCCCTCCCGTTCCCCTCCGCTGGCTGATCGGGGTGGCGGTGGGCATCGGGATCCTGCAGTTCGCCTTCCTCTACGCCGGGATGGCCGCCGGCATGCCGAGCGGGCTGGCCTCCCTGGTGCTGCAGGCGTCGGCACCCTTCACCGTGCTCATCGCCGGCTTCTGGCTGCACGAGCGACTGTCCGCGCGGCAGCTCGCCGGGGTCGGTATCGCCGTCCTCGGCCTCGCCGCGATCGCGGTCCACCGGGCGCAGACGGCCGCCTGGCTGCCCGTGGTCCTCACCCTCTGCGGCGCGCTGGGCTGGGCGATCGGCAACGTCTGCAGTCGGCGGGCCCAGGCCCCGAACGCCCTGCACCTCACGCTCTGGACGGCGGCGATCCCACCCCTGCCGATGCTGGCCCTGGCGCTGCTCGTCGAGGGACCGGACCGCATCCTGCGTTCGCTGTCGACCGCGGTCACGGCCGAGGCGCTGCCGTCGGTGCTCGGCCTGCTCTACGTCGTCGTGGTGGCGACGCTCATCGGCTACGGCATCTGGAACACGTTGCTGTCGCGCCACCCGTCGAACGTGGTGGCACCGTTCTCCATGCTCGTGCCGGTGGTCGGCGTCCTCGCGTCGTGGCTGGCCTTCGGCGAGATCCTCGACCCGGTGGAGCTCGTCGCCGGCGGGTTCGTGGTGGGCGGCGTCCTGATCGCCTCCCGGCCGGTCCGCCGCACCGCGGCACCGGCCGCGCCGGTCACCCAGCCAGCCTGACCGGGTTGACCACGTCGGCGATGAGCAGCAGCAGGGACAGCCCCAGGAAGAGCCCGGCGACGGCGTAGGCGACCGGCATCAGCCGGGCGATGTCGAAGGGACCCGGGTCGGGCTTGCCACGCAGCCGTGCGACGACCGATCGCGCCTTCTCGTACAGCGCTCCGGCGACGTGCCCGCCGTCGAGCGGGTAGATCGGCAGCAGGTTGAACAGGAACAGCACCAGGTTCAACCCGGCCAGCAGCTGGATGAAGTACCCGATCTTCTGCACCGGGGACAACTGCTCCAGCGCGAAGACCTCGCCGGAGATGCGGCTGACGCCCACGACCCCGATCGGCCCCAGCGGGTCGCGCTCCTCGCCCAGAAAGGCGGCGCGGAACAGCTGCGGCACCCGTTCGGGGATCTCGACCAGCCGGTCGACCGACCGGACCAGGATGTCGCCGAAGTGGCCGGGCACCTCGGCGAAGGACTGGCGCACCTCTCGCTGGAGGGGGCTGATCCCGACGAACCCGACGGTCTGGGTCGTCTCGCCGTCCTCGTCGGCGTAGACGAGGTTCTGGATCGGGGTGACGGTGAGGTCCACGCGTTCCCCGTCGCGCTCGACGGTGAAGACGACCGGCTCACCCGCATTGGCCCGGATCGTCTCCTGCACCTGCTCCCAGCCGACGTCGGTCTCCCGGGGAACCGGCTCCCCGTCCAGGGCGACCACCGTGTCACCGGGCTGGAGCCCGGCCCGGACGGCGGGGCTGCGCGGCGGCAGGGAGCAGTCGGCCGCCCCGGCCTCGCAGCGTTCCCCCGCCGGCGTGATCGGGATCGAGCAGGGGTCCTCGGCCGTGGCGGTGGCAGCGCCCGCCGGCAGGACGCACTCGGGCACCTGGCGGATCGTCGTGGTGATCTCCGGGATGCCGAAGCCGACCAGCACGACCGTGAAGAGGACGACGGCGAGCACCAGGTTGTGGAAGGGGCCGGCGAACATGACGATGACCCGCTGCCACCACGGCTTCTTCCAGAAGACGCGGTCGCCGTCCGAGGGCCGCACGTCGTTGAGCGCCTGCCCCCGCACCTCGGCGATGAAGCTGCGCATGCGGGTGGCCCGCTTGCTCTCGCCCTCCTCGGCCGGCGGGATCATGCCGACGATGCGGATGTAGCCGCCCAGCGGGATGGCCTTGACGCCGTACTCGGTCTCGCCGCGGCGCCGGGAGAACACGGTGGGGCCGAAGCCCACCATGAACTGCGGCACCCGCATGCCGAACTTCCGCGCCCACCAGAAGTGGCCCGCCTCGTGGAAGGCGATGGAGAACATCAGCCCGAGGGCGAACAGGACGATCCCCACGACCGTCAGCAGGATCCCGCTCAGCTCAGCCTCCGGCGATGACGCCCCGGGCGTGCTCCCGGGCCCACTTCTCCGCCGCCAGCACGTCCTCGACGCAGGTGGGGGCGCCGAGGTCCGGCGCGGCGTCGAGGGTACGCGCGACGAGCTGGACGATTCCTGGGAACGAGAGGCGACCCGCCGTGAAGGCGGCGACGGCCTCCTCGTTCGCGGCGTTGTACATGGCGGGCACCACTCCGCCGGCCTCTCCCGCCGCGCGGGCCAGCCGCACGGCGGGGAACGCCTGCTCGTCCAGCGGGAAGAACTCCCAGGTGCTCGCGGTCGACCAGTCCAGCGGCGGCTGCACGTCGGGCAGGCGGTCGGGCCAGGCCAGCCCCAGGGCGATCGGCAACCGCATGTCCGGCGGGCTGGCCTGCGCGATCGTGGCGCCGTCGGCGAACGTGACCATCGAGTGGACGATCGACTGCGGGTGCACGACGACGTCGATGTCGGCGTAGGGGACGCCGAAGAGCAGGTGCGCCTCGATCAGCTCCAGCCCCTTGTTGACCAGGGTCGCCGAGTTGATCGTCACGACGGGGCCCATCGCCCACGTCGGGTGGGCCAGCGCATCCGCCACCGTGACCTCGGCGAGCTCGGCGGCAGTGCGGCCCCGGAACGGTCCCCCGCTGGCGGTGAGCACCAGCCGGGCGACCTCGGCGCGCGAGCCGCCACGCAGGCACTGGGCGAGGGCGGAGTGCTCGGAGTCGACCGGCACCAGCTGACCGGGGGCGGCCGCCGCGAGGACCAGGTCACCACCGGCGACGAGGGACTCCTTGTTGGCCAGGGCGACGGTGCGCCCGGCCCGCAACGCCGACAGCGTCGGCCCCAGCCCGATCGAGCCGGTGATCCCGTTGAGGACGACGTCGGCCGGGCGGGTCGCCAGCTCCTCGGCGGCGCGCGGGCCGGCGAGGATCTCGGGCAGCGCGAACTCCCCCTTGGCCCAGCCGCGCTGCTGCGCCGCGGCGTAGAAGGCCAGCTGGAGGTCCTGGGCGGCGGTGGCCCGCGCGACGGCGACGGTGCGCACGCCCAGCGCCAGCGCCTGCTCGGCGAGCCGCCCGACGTCTCCTCCTCCTGCCGCCAGGCCGGTGATGCGGAGCCGGTCGGGGTTCTGCGCGGCGACGGCCAGCGCCTGCCGGCCGATGGACCCGGTGGAGCCGAGGACGGTGACCTCGCGCGGCTGGCTCATGCGGGCATCCTGCCAACCACGGGCGCCGATGGCGCCGGGACGGGGTGAGCGAGCGGAGAGCGACACCGCCGCTCACGGTGACCCCCCACCAACGAACCTCGATCACTTGGCAGGACATGCCATAGCGCGAAATGCCCGTCCTGCACTCGTCGTGCGATCTGACCGAGCGGTGCGAGTTTTCGCGGCGTGTCGTAGGCGATTGGCTACATCTGATTCCTCTGCGTGTCGATACTCATCTCGACGGCTCGGAAGTCCGGGCCCACTACCAGACCGGAGAAATTAGATGCCCCGTGTGTTCCCGCTCCGCGCCGCCATGGCCACCGGGCTCGCCCTCGGCAGCACCGTCCTCGGCCTGGCCGTGGCGCCCGCCGCCCTGGCAGCGCCCGCCATGCCGACCGTGAGCCTCAGCTCGGCCACCGTCGCCCCCGGCGCCGAATACACCGTCTCCGGCGCCGGGTGCCTCCCGCGCACCGACGGGATCCCCGTGGCCGCCGTTCTTCTCCCGGCCGTCGACGACCCGCAGTGGGCCGACGCCCTGGAGCCCGAGGCGGATGGCTCCTGGAGCATGACGCAGACCGCTCCGACCGAGTTCGGCGCCTATGAGTTCTCGGTGCTGTGCGACCAGTACGACGACGGGTTCGAGTACGCCAACTTCACCGTCACCGTCACTCCGGGCGGCAAGCCCGTCGGCACCCTGCGCGGCACTGCCGCCAACACCCCCGGTGTGGCCAGCAAGTCTTCCGACACCACCGCCAAGGCCCCCGCCGTGGGTGAGACGGTGACCAGGATCCTCAGCGGCTTCAAGCCGTTCGAGAAGGTCACGGTCACGCTGCACTCGACCCCGCAGACGATCGGCACGTTCGACGCGGACGGCAACGGTGTGGTCACCGTGACGTTCGCCATTCCCGCGGGCACCCCGGCCGGCGACCACGACCTGGCCTATGACGGGAGCATGGGCACCTACTTCCAGGAGGCCCTGACGATCAGCGACGCCGCGGCCGGCCCGAGGCTGGCCGACACCGGCGCGAGCGTCGCCGTGCCGCTGGCGCTGGGCACCGGCCTCCTCGTGGTCGGCGGTGGCGCACTCATCGCCAGCCGTCGTCGCTCTCCAGGGGCCTCGCAGGCCTGAGCATGACCGCACAACACGCGCCGGACGCCGGCCAGGACCTCCCTGGCCGGCGTCCGGCGCGTTCCGGTTTCCGCCACCGTTTCCGCCGCATCGCGTTCCTCCTGCTGGCCGGACTGCTCGTCGCGCTGACGGTGGACGTCGTCCTCGTCGGCTCGCGCATCGACCGGGTGGACGTCGACCTGTCCGACGGCCCCCGAGACGCCGACGGGCGGACCTGGGTGCTGGTCGGCCTCGACTCACGGGCACACCTGCCCGCGGGCGCCACCACCGCGGAGTTCGGCAGCGCCGAGGACGTGCCCGGCAGCCGCGCCGACGTCGTCGTCGTCGTGCACCAGACGGACACGGAGACCACTGCTGTTTCCGTCCCCCGGGACCTACTGGTCAAGGCCGGCGAGCGCCCCGGCCGGCTGGCGATGGCCTGGCTGGATGGGCCGGAGGCCCTGGTCGACGGCCTGTGCGGCCTCGGCATCCCCACCGATCACCTGGTCACAGTGGACCTTGCCGGCTTCACGGCGACGGTGGATGCCGTCGGCGGCCTCACCTTCGACGTACCCCGCGCCGTGCGCGACCCCGCGGCGGGCCTCCTCCTCGAGTCCACCGGGGAGGTTCACGTCGACGGCGCGACCGCACTGGCCCTCGTGCGGTCACGGCACCCCGAGCACCTGGTCGACGACCGGTGGGTGCCGGCGACCGTCGACCCGGATGGACGGGCCGGTGCCGCCGGCACGGTCCTGTCGTCCCTGCTCGACCGGGCCCGCGCGTCAGGTCTGCACCCGTGGCGCCTGCAGACGCTGGCATGGACCGCCGCCGATGCCATCGCGGTCGACCCTGGCACCTCCGTGGTGGACTTGATCGCGCTCGCCCGGTCGGAGGTGGGAGCCGTCCCCATCCTGCCCGCATCCGACCCGGTGGGCCCGGCCCTCCTGCGCCTCCCCACCGCGGAGACCGCCGCCGCCGTGGTCGCGGCCGGCCTCTCCTGCGACCGGTGACGACCCGCCGAGGAGCCACCTCGGGGCGTGCGCGGGACCGGCTCCTGCCAGAATGGCGGGGTGACCGAGGCATTGCACTCCCCGTCGACCCAGCGGGTCAACCAGCCCGGCCGTGAAGAGGCCGTCGTCCGCGCCGGCGAGCACCCCGTGGAGCACGAGCAGCCCGAGGACTGGGGCTGGCACGGCGAGACCGGGAAGTGGGGCCAGATCGGCGGCTGGATCGCGACCGCGGTGATCCTGCTCTACCTGGTGGGCAACCACGAGGGCCGGGTGGAGGACCTCTGGCTGATCGGCCTCGCCGCCGTCATGGCGACGGTCCTCATCTGGGACATCCGCCGCAAGAAGACCGCCTGGCGCCGCTAGTTCCTTCGTCCGGGACGCCGCCACGGCGTCCCGGACGGCGAACGGCGCCGGCTCAAGTGACCGCGACGCCGATCGCCGCACCGATCAGGTAGGTGACGCCCGCCGCGGCGGCGCCGAACAGCAGTTGGCGCAGGCCCGCGTACCACCAGGGCCGTGGGGTGAAGCGCGAGGACAGCGCACCGGCCAGCAGCAGACCCAGACCCCCGCTGAGCAGAGCCACCCACAGGACCGGGGCCCCCAGGAAGTACGGCAGCAGCGGCAGCACGGCGCCCGTCGCGAAGGTCAGGAACGACGAGACCGCCGCCACCCGTGGGGAGGGGCGCTCCTCCGGGTTGACGCCCAGCTCGGCCAGCACGTGCAGCCGCAGGGCGATCTCCGGATCGGCCGACAGCTGCACGGCGACCTGCCGGGCCAGCCGCGCGTCCACCCCGCGGTCCTGCAGCATCGCGGTCAGCTCCGCGAGCTCGCCGGCGGGGTTGCGGGTGAGCTCCCGCCGCTCCTTCTCGATCTCGAGGTCCAGCTGCTCGTTCTGCGTCTTGACCGAGGTGTACTCGCCCAGCGCCATCGAGACCGCGCCGGCGACCAGGCTCGCCACGCCGGCCAGGACGATCGCGCGCGGTGCGGCGCCGCCCCCGCCGACCCCGGCGACCAGGGCCGTGTTGGTGACCAGGCCGTCCATGGCGCCGAACACCGCGGCCCGGAGCCAGCCGCCCGAGACGTCGCCGTGGGTGTGCTCGTGGGCCTCGGCGTCGGGCAGCGCCGTGCTCACCCCTGGTCGGCCTCGGCGCCCAGCGGCACCGGCTCCTCGACGGCCGGGACAGGGATCGCGACGGCCGGCACTCCCTCGACCCGGTCGGCGGCGGCGAGCTGACCGCAGGCGCCGTCGATGTCCTGGCCCCGGGTGTCGCGCACGGTGGTCGCGACACCGGCCGCCCGCAGCCGGGCGACGAACTCCCGCTGCGCGGGCAGCGGGCTGGCGTCCCAGGGGCTGCCCGGCGTCGGGTTCAGCGGGATGAGGTTGACGTGCGCGAGCTTCCCGGCCAGCAGCTTCCCGAGGAGGTCGGCGCGGAACGGCTGGTCGTTGACGTCGCGGATGAGCGCGTACTCCACCGAGTAGCGCCGGCCGGTCTTCCGCGCGTAGGCGTCGGCGGCGTCGATGACCTCGCCGACCTTCCAGCGGGTGTTGATCGGCACCAGGGTGTCGCGCAGCTCGTCGTCGGGGGCGTGCAGGCTGACCGCGAGGGTGACGTTGCGCCCCTCCTCGGTGAGCCGGCGGATCGCCGGCACCAGGCCGACGGTCGAGACGGTGACCGACCGCTGCGAGAGGCCCAGTCCGTAAGGGGCGGTGCCGAGCAGCGCGTCGAGGGTCTTGCGCACCCGGGCGTAGTTGGCCAGCGGCTCCCCCATGCCCATGAACACCACGTTGGACAGCCGCCCGGGCCCACCGGCGACCTCCCCGTTGGCCATGTCCGCGGCGGCCGCAACCGCCTGGCCGATGATCTCGGCCGCGGAGAGGTTGCGGGTGAGCCCGGCCTGGCCGGTGGCGCAGAACGGGCAGGCCATGCCGCAGCCGGCCTGGCTGGAGATGCAGACGGTGGCGCGGTCGGGATACCGCATGAGGACGCTCTCCACGAGCGCCCCGTCGTGCAGCCGCCAGAGCGTCTTGCGGGTGCGACCGTTGTCCGCGGTCTGGTGGCGGACGACGGTCAGCAGCCCGGGCAGCAGGGCCTCGCGCAGCGACTCGCGGGCGGCGGCCGGGATGTCGGTCATCAGTGCGGTGTCGGTGACCCCGCGGTAGAAGTGCCGGGCGAGCTGGTCGGCCCGGAACGCCGGCTGGCCGAGCTCGGCCACCGCCGCGCGGGCCTCCTCGCGGGTGAGATCGGCGAGGTGGCGCGGCGGCTTGCCGCGGCGGGGGGCATCGAAGACCAGGGGCAGGGCAGTCATAACCACTCCATGGTCCCACTCCCCCGGGCCACCGGGGCCGGTCCGGAGACCGAACTCACGCGAGCGGGGTGAATCCCTGGCAGGGTCTGGGGCCATGAGCCGGCTGGACGACGTCGACCTGAGCCTCTCCCTGGACAAGAAGGAGGGGAAGAAACAGCTGGCCGCGGCGCAGGAGCGCCTGGTCCATCTGCGCCTGCTGCTGGGCGGGCAGATCGGGCCGGGTGAGCTCGGCCCGCCGCTGCTGGTGCTGTTCGAGGGCTGGGACGCCTCGGGCAAGGGCGGCGCGATCCAGCGGCTGGTCGGCGAGCTCGACCCCCGGCACGTCCGGGTGGCGCAGTTCGCCGCTCCCACGAACGACGAGAAGCGGCACCACTTCCTGTGGCGGTTCTGGCCGGTCCTGCCCGGCTGGGGCGGCATGGCCGTGCTCGACCGCTCCTGGTACGGCCGGGTGCTGGTCGAGCGGGTGGAGGACTTCGCCACGGAGGAGGCGTGGCGCCGGGCCTACCAGGAGATCGTCGACCTGGAGACCTCGCTGGCCGCCGAGGGCACCGTGCTGGTCAAGTTCTGGATGCACGTCTCCCCCGAGGAGCAGCTCCACCGCTTCGAGTCCCGTCGCACGAACCCCTACAAGGCGTGGAAGCTCACCGACGAGGACTGGCGCAACCGGGAGAAGCGCGGCGAGTACGAGGCGGCGGTCGAGGAGATGCTCGACCGCACCGACACCCCGGTGGCCCCGTGGCACGTCATCCCGGCCGACGACAAGCGGTGGGCGCGCGTGGCCGTCGTTCGCACCGTGTGCGAGGCCGTCGAGTCGGCGCTGCACGCCCGCGGCATCGACCCCGATCCCCCGCTGCACCGATGAGTTCCGGTCGGCGCGCCGGTCGGAAGGGCATGACCACCACGCTGTCGCTGCCCGTACCGGGCGCCACCCTCGTCTACGACGTCCGCGGCCCCCTCCCGGCCGAGGACGGACAGCCGCCGCTGCTGATGATCGGCCAGCCGATGGACGCGAGCGGGTTCGGCACGCTCGCCGGCCTCTTCCCCGAAAGGACCGTGGTCACCGTGGACCCGCGGGGCCTGGGCCGCAGCACGCGCACCGACGGGCGCACCGATCACGATCCCGCCCGTCAGGCCGAGGATCTCCACCTGCTCGTCGAGGCCCTCGGCGCCGGTCCGGTCGACGTCTTCGCCAGCAGCGGCGGCGCGGTGACCGCGCTCGCCTGGGTGGCCGAGCACCCCGGCGACGTGCGCACCCTGGTCGCGCACGAACCCCCGATCCTGTCGGTCCTGCCCGACGCCGAGCAGGCCTTCGCCGCCGAACGGCAGGTGCAGCTCACCTACGACAAGAGCGGCTGGGGTGCGGGCATGGCCGCGTTCATCGCGCTCACCTCGTGGCAGGGCGAGTTCACCGACGAAATCGCCGCCCCCGACCCGGCCGTCTTCGGGCTGCCTGCCGAGGACGACGGATCGCGTACCGACCCCCTGCTCTCGGGCGCCTCCAACGCGGTCACCGCCTTCCGGCCGGACGCCGAGGCGCTCCGGTCGGCGGCCAGCCGGGTGGTGATCGCCGCCGGGACCGAGTCCCAGGGAACGGTCACCTGGCGTACCGCCGAGGCGACCGCACGGCTCCTCGGCTCCGAGCTGGCCGTCTTCCCGAGCCACCACGGCGGGTTCATGGGCGGCGAGTTCGGCCAGCCCGGCCAGCCAGAGGAGTTCGCGGCGCGGCTGCGGGAGGTCCTCGCGGGCTAAGCGGGACCGGCGTGCTGCCGGATCCACGCGTGCATGGCGATCCCGGCGGCGACGCCCGCGTTGATCGAGCGGGTCGAGCCGAACTGGGCGATCGAGACGGTGAGCGCCGCGCCGCCGCGCGCCTCCTCGGTGAGCCCCGGCCCCTCCTGGCCGAACAGCAGCACGCAGCGCTCGGGCAGCTCGGTGGTCTCGAGCGGGACCGCGCCGGGCCCGTTGTCGACGGCGACGACGGTGAGCCCCTGCCGGACCGCGAATGTCAGCAGCTCACCCACGTCGACGTGGTGGCGGAGGTGCTGGTACCGGTCGGTGACCATCGCCCCGCGCCGGTTCCACCGCCGTCGGCCCACCACGTGCACCTCAGCCGCGAGGAAGGCGTTGGCGGTGCGCACCACCGTTCCGATGTTCAGGTCGTGGCCGAAGTTCTCGATGGCGACGTGGAAGGGGTGCCGGCGCCGGTCGAGGTCGGCCACGATCGCCTCGACCGTCCAGTAGCGGTACCGGTCCACGACGTTGCGCCGGTCGCCCTCGGCGAGCAGCTGCGGGTCGTAGCGGGGGTCGTCCGGCCACGGCCCCGCCCACGGGCCGACGCCGACGGTCGTCCCCCAGTCGGTGGGGCCGGGCAGTTCGTCGTCGTGCACCCAGGGAGGATCGCAGGGGTGAGCACCGACGTCCTCCTGCACCTCCTGGAGCCGGCGCGGTGGCGCGCCGCCCTGCGGCAGGGGTCGATCCAGCCCGGCCCGGGCGGATTCGTCCACCTGTCGACGCCCGACCAGGTGCAGCTGCCCGCGCAGCGGCTGTCCCCCGGCCGCCGCGACCTCGTCCTGCTGGTCATCGACCCGGCGCGGCTCCGGCCCCGTCCCGGGTCCCACCCTGAGGCTGCGAAGGGTGGGGAGGAGGGGGTCCTTTCCCTCTACGGCGCCCTGCCGACGTCGGCCGTGGTCGCCGTCGTGCCCCACCGGCCGCCCGCGCCGCTCATCCTCCCCGCTCCCGACGACGCACTCGGGCGGGCGCTCGCGCTGTACACGTCCATCCCGCTCCGCCGGGCGATCGGTGTGGGCGACGTACCGGGCGGTGTCGCGGTGCTCGACCCGGACTTCCCGCACTCGCGGGACAACAACCGGCTGGTGCTCACCGGACCGGTGGACGCCGGCACCGTCGAGGCAGCGGCCGAGGAGGTGGGCGGCAACGCCGGCTGGACGCACCTCGCCGCACTGCTCGCCTGGCCGGGCGCCGGTCCGGTCGCCGCCGACCTCGCGGCCCGTGGCTGGAACGTCGAGGAGCTGGTGCTGATGGGCCGCTCCACGGCGCTCCCGGTGCCGGCTGCGGCGGTCGCAGCCGAGGTGGTGGACCAGCACGAGGTGCACGACCTGTGGGAGCGGGGCTGGCGCCGGGACCTGGCGTCGCTCGGTGAAGGGCTGGAGCCGGTGGTGCGGCAGCTCGTCGGTCGCGAACAGCTCAACGACCGGGTGGTCGCGGTGACCGACGTGGTGGTGCGGGAGGACGGCCGGGTGGTGGCCGCCGCACAGCTGCGGGTCGACGGCGCGACGGCGGCGGTGGAGTCGGTGATGACCGAGCCGGCCGCACGCGGGCGCGGGTACGGCGACGCGGTGCTCACCTGGGTACTGGGGCTGGCCGCCGAGGCCGGCTGCGACCTGGTCGTGCTGGAGGCCTCGGGCGACGACTGGCCGCGGCACTGGTACGCCCGCCGCGGGTTCACCGAGCTGGGGTCGACCTGGGCGGTCGACCGGCCTGCCTAGACCGGCGCGAGCACCGTCAGCAGCACGTAGGCGACGGCTGCGGACGGCAGCAGCGAGTCCAGCCGGTCCATGATCCCGCCGTGGCCGGGCAGCAGGTCGCCCATGTCCTTGATGCCGAGGTCGCGCTTGATGAGCGACTCGGCGAGGTCACCCACGGTCGCGGAGACGGCGAGCGCCGCGCCGAAGACCAGCCCGCCCCACCAGGGGGCGCCCAGGCCGAGGACCAGGATCGGCGTCGCCACGAGCATGCAGGTGAGCACCGAGCCCGCCATGCCCTCCCACGACTTCTTGGGGCTGATCGACGGCGCCATCGGGTGCTTGCCGAGCATCACCCCGGCGGCGTAGCCACCGACGTCGCTGGCCACCACCGTGGCGATGAAGGCGATCACCCGCAGCGCGCCGTCGACGGGCACCAGGAGCAGCACGGCGAAACCGGCCAGCAGCGGCACGTAGAGCGCGACCAGCACCCCGGCGGCCGCATCCCTCCGGTAGCCGACCGGCCCGCCTGCCAGCCGCCACAGCAGGACCGCCAGCGCGGTGAGGAAGAAGCCGGCCAGCAGGCCGGTCGGGCCGCGCGTCCAGGCGAGGGCTTCCATGGCGAAGGCCCCCACGAGCAGCGGGACCAGCGGGGCGGAGAACCCGCCCTTGCCCAGGGCCCGGGTGATCTCGACGACGGCGACGAGGATCGCCGCGACGAGCACGCCCAGGAACGCCGGCCGCCAGAGGAGCAGCGACAGCAGGACGAGCGCGACCAGACTCACCCCGACGCCGATGGCCGCGCGCAGGTTCCGCCCGGCCCGGCTCACCGGCTGCTCCGTGGTGGGGAGCTGCGCGACCTCCTCGGGCAGGGGCAGAGCCGTGGAGGTGGGGACGTCATCGGGCTCGGCCACCTCGCTGTCGTCCGGGACCGGGACCGGCTGGCGCGGCGGGAGCGGCGGCAGCGGACGCGAGGCCGCGATCGGGACCGGCCCGGTGTCGCCGTCCCGACGGCGCTCGCCCGACATCGGGCCGCCGCGCCGCGGGAACGGCTGACCCCCCGGGCGCAGGGCACCCGGGCGGTCGGCGGAGGGAGACGACATGGTCGTGCGGCGGCCGGCGAGGTCAGACCTCGAGCAGCTCGCTCTCCTTGTTCTTCATCGCCTCGTCGACCTGCGCCACGTGCTGCTCGGTGAGGTGGTCGAGCTCCTTCTCGGCGCGGCGCACCTCGTCCTCACCGGCCTCGCCGTCCTTGGCGATGCGGTCGAGCTCGTCCTTGGCCCGGCGCCGGATGTTCCGGATCGCCACCTTGGCATCCTCGCCCTTGGCGCGGGCCTGCTTCACCAGGTCGCGGCGCCGCTCCTCGGTCAGCTGGGGGAACACCACCCGCAGGATCTGGCCGTCGTTGGTCGGGTTGACGCCCAGGTCGCTGTCGCGGATGGCCTTCTCGATGGCCGTCAGCTGGCTCATGTCGTAGGGCTTGATGACCGCCATGCGCGCCTCGGGCACGGTGATCGACGCCATCTGCGGCACCGGCGTGTAGGCGCCGTAGTAGTCGACCATGATCTTGTTGAACATCGAGGGGGCGGCCCGGCCGGTGCGCACCGACCCCAGGTCCTCCCGTGCCACCGAGAGGGCCTTGTCCATCCGCTCCTCGGCGTCGAGCAGGGTGTCGTCGATCACGGGGTGTCCCTCCTGCGGCGGTTGTCGTCCCGCCGGCGTCCTCGTCTGTGCGCGATCGGTGCGGCCGGCGTCAGGCCGGCTGGCTGATCAGCGTGCCGATCCTCTCACCTGCGGTGGCGCGGGCGATGTTGCCGTCGCGCAGCAGGTCGAACACCACGATCGGCATCTTGTTGTCCATGCAGAGGCTGATCGCCGTCGCGTCCGCCACCTTCAGCTGCTTGGCCAGCACCGTCGCGTAGTCCAGGTCCTGGTACATGACGGCGTCCGGGTTGGTGCGCGGGTCGTCGTCGTAGACGCCGTCGACGCCGTTCTTGCCCATGAGCAGGACCTGGCACTCGATCTCCAGCGCCCGCTGCGCGGCGACGGTGTCGGTGGAGAAGTAGGGCATCCCGGCGCCGGCGCCGAAGATGACCAGCCGCCCCTTCTCCAGGTGCCGGATGGCCTTGCGCGGAATGTAGGGCTCGGCGACCTGGCCCATGGTGATCGCGGACTGCACCCGGGTCTCCAGGCCCGCCTTCTCGCAGAAGTCCTGCAGCGCGAGGCAGTTCATGACCGTGCCGAGCATGCCCATGTAGTCGGCCTTGGTGCGGTCCATGCCGGCCTGGGACAGCTCCGCGCCACGGAAGAAGTTGCCGCCACCCATCACGACGGCGACCTGCGTGCCCCGCGAGACGACCTCGGCGAGCTGCTCCGCGATGCCCCGCACGATGTCGGCGTCGACGCCGACCTTGCCGCCGCCGAAGGACTCACCGGAGAGCTTGAGCAGCACCCGCTGGTAGCCGCTGCCGTCGGCCGGCTGGAAGGCGGTGGGGGCGGAGAGCGGCGCGGTGGTGTCGGTCAACGAATCATCCCTGGAGTGGTCGATGGGTGCTGTCGGTGGTGTGTGATCCTGCCGCATCCCGCTGCCCGGCTCCTGCCGAGCGGGGGGCGTCCGCACAGACGACCGGCCCCGTCCCACGAGGGGAACGGGGCCGGTCATCCGTACCGGGTGCGGCTCAGGCCTGGCCGACCTCGAAGCGCGCGAAGCGCTCGACGGTCAGGCCGGCCTCGTCGACGATCTGCTTGACCGTGCGCTTGGGCTCGGTGATCGACGGCTGCTCGAGGAGGACGAAGTCCTTGTAGTAGGCGTTGACCCGACCCTCGACGATCTTGGAGATCGCCTGCTCGGGCTTGCCCTCCTCCTTGGCGGTCTGCTCGGCCACGCGGCGCTCGGTCTCGACCGCCTCGGCCGGGACCTCGTCGCGGCTGAGGTAGCGCGGCCGCGCGGCGGCGATGTGCATCGCCAGGCTGCGGGCGGCGTCCTCGCTGCCACCGGAGTACTGCACGGCGACACCGATGGCCGGGGGCAGGTCGGTGGCCCGCTTGTGCAGGTAGACGGCGGTGGTGCCGTCGAAGGCGACGAAGCGCGAGAGGACCAGCTTCTCGCCGATGCGGGCGGACTCGCCCTCGACGAGCTTCTCGACGGTCTGCCCGTCGGCCTCGGTGCTCAGCAGCGCCGCGGCGTCGGCCGCCTTGTTCTCGAGGCCGATCGCGAGCAGCCGCTCGGCGAGGGCGACGAAGTCGGCGTTCTTCGCGACGAAGTCGGTCTCGCAGTCGAGCTCGAGCAGGGCGCCGTCCTTGCTGACGACGATGCCGTTGGTGGTCGAGCGCTCCAGGCGCTTGCCGACGTCCTTGGCACCCTTGACCCGGAGCAGCTCGACGGCCTTGTCGTACTCGCCGTCGGCCTCGGTCAGGGCCTTCTTGGCGTCCATCATGCCGGCGCCGGTGGCGTCGCGGAGACGCTTGACGTCGGCAGCGGTGAAGGCAGGCATGTCTCTTCCCTCTGGTCGGGTGGTGCGTGCTGTGGAACGGCCGTGCGGCGGCGCCGCCCTCCCGCCGATCAGCGGGAGGACGGCGCCGGACCGTCAGACGGCGTTGGTCTCCTTGCCACCGGTGGTGGCGGGGACGTCCTCGACCGGGGCGACCTCGCCGACGGTGACGTCGGCCGGCTGCGCCGGGGTCTCCGGCAGCGGGGTGGCGGTGGCGTCGGCGTCGGCCGGCGCGGCAGCGGCGTCGCCACCGCCGGTGAGCAGCTCGCGCTCCCAGTCGGCCAGCGGCTCGCCGGCGCCGACGGCCGGCTCGCCGCCGTCCTCACGACCGGCGTTGGCCTGCGCGGCCGACCGGGCCATGAGCCCCTCGGCGACGGCGTCGGCGATGACCCGGGTCAGCACCGTGATGCTGCGGATCGCGTCGTCGTTGCCCGGGATCTTGTAGTCGACCTCGTCGGGGTCGCAGTTGGTGTCCAGGATCGCGACGACCGGGATGTTGAGCTTGCGCGCCTCGCCGACGGCGATGTGCTCCTTCTTGGTGTCCACGATCCAGATGGCGCTGGGCACCTTCTGCATGTCGCGGATACCGCCGAGGCTGCGCTCGAGCTTGGCCTTCTCGCGGCTGAGGACCAGCTGCTCCTTCTTGGAGAGGCTGACCAGCACGCCGGTCTGCTCCTGGTCCTCGAGCTCCTTGAGGCGCTGGAGGCGCTTGTGCACGGTCTGGAAGTTGGTGAGCATGCCGCCCAGCCAGCGCTGGTTCACGTAGGGCATGCCGACGCGCGTCGCCTGCTCGGCGACGACTTCCTGCGCCTGGCGCTTGGTGCCGACGAAGAGGATCGAGCCACCGTGCGCGACCGTCTGCTTGACGAACTCGTAGGCGTTGTCGATGTACCCGAGCGTCTGCTGCAGGTCGATGATGTAGATGCCGTTGCGCTCGGTGAAGATGAAGCGCTTCATCTTCGGGTTCCAGCGACGGGTCTGGTGCCCGAAGTGCACGCCGCTGTCGAGCAGCTGCTTCATGCTGACGACTGCCATATCGCAGCCCTTCTGCTCCGCGCGCGACCGAGGCCGCACGCATTCCGGTTGTCGCGGGCACCGGGTGGTGCACCGCCCTGGCGCCCTGCGGCACCACTCACCCGGCTGGGCCGGGACCGAGGTGGCGACTGCCCCGCCGATCGGCGGGAAGAGGACGCGCGAAGTCGACCCGCTCGCACGGGCCGCACCGGTCAGCATACCCGTCCACAGGCGCTGCTCGTCCGCCGGTCGGATCGCCGCCGGCATGCCACGCTGCCCCTCCGGAACCGGCCCGTCCCGCCGGTCGACGAGGAGGTTCACCCGTGAGCGTTGCGCCGGACAGCACGGAGCGCAGCCCCCGGTCCCAGACGCGGCTGCAGCGAGCCGTCCGGCTCGTGATCCTCGGGGTGCTGCCCACCGTCGTGGCCGCCTCGATCCTGGACGACCGACTGGCCCGCCCGCTCGCCCACCTCATGCCCTCGGCCACCAGCGAGGCGCTGGGTGCCGCGGTGCTCCCGCTGCTCGTCGCCCTCGCCACCGTGGCCGGGGAGCAGCGGCGGGCGCGGGGCGCCCCCTATCCCCCGTGGCTGACCGGCCTGATCTGCGGCTTCGTCCTCGCGATGCTGCTGCTGGCGCCGCCGCCGGGCCGCGGTGGCACGGGGAACTCGGTCGTGCACGACACCGTGCCGGTCTTCGTCACGGGCACGTGGGTGGGCTACGCGGCGCTGGCCGCCGGCTGGTTGGTGACCATGCAGCTGCGCAGCGCACGCGAGGAACGGGACTTCCGGCGGGGCCGGCTCGACCTCGCGCTCCCGCCCGCCCCGCCCGACGGCCGGGACGCGATCCTGCTCGGCCTCGCCGTGGCGTACGCGGTGCCCGTCGGCGTGCTCGTGGCGGTCCTCGCCGTCGGGTAGCGCGGCGGTGGCTGCCCCACCCGCCGTCCACAGCGCCGACAGGCGTCCACAGGCGACGCCGGGCGCCCTCCACCGGACCGCGGGGCGGCCAGCATCGAGGGGTGCCCTACCGCGCCGCGCCCTTCGCCGCCTTGCTCCTCGGTCTGGTGACGCTGGCCGGAGGCGTCCCCGCAGCGGCCGCGCCCGAGCGGGTCGTCGAGACCCGGCTGGAATCGATCTGGAGCCCTCCCCTGCCCGGCGAGCCCGTGGTCGGCCGGCCGTTCGAGCCGCCGCCGCACCGGTACGGGCCGGGGCACCGTGGAGTGGATCTCGCGGGGGCACCCGGCTCCCCCGTCCTGGCCGCGGGGGACGGGGTGGTCGTCTTCGCGGGGATGGTCGCCGGGCGGCCGGTGGTCAGCGTCGACCACCTCGGCGGGCTGCGGACGACCTACGAACCGGTGACGCCGTCGGTGGGCGCCGGCCAGGCGGTCGCCCGCGGAGCCGTGCTCGGCGTGCTGGCGACCGGGCACACCGGCTGCCGGGCGCCCGCCTGCCTCCACTGGGGTCTGCGCCGCGGTGAGGACTACCTGGACCCGATGTCACTCCTCCGGTCTCCGCAGGTCCGGCTGCTGCCCCTCGGCACAGGCGTCAGCCCGGACGCCGGGCGCTCCAGACCGTCCAGCGGTCGGCCTCCTCCAGCGGCCCGTCGGGCAGCCTGGTTCGCAGGGCCTGGACCAGCTCGGCGAGCTCGCCGTCGGTCAGCTCGTGGAGGATCGAGCGGCCGGTGCGGGCGGTGATCTCCGCCAGGTAGGGCTCCGGGCCTGGATACCGGCGACGGACCTCCCACAGCGACGTGGTGCCGACGTCGCCGAAGCCGGCCGCGGTGAGGGTCGCCAGGAACTCCACGGGGTCAGGTCGACGACGGTCCTCGACGTCCAGCAACCGCGGGAAGACCTCGAACAGCCAGCCTCGCGGGTGGCCGGGCGAGCCCGGCTGGGCGACGTCGTCGGCGGTGCGGTCCTGAACGAGGTAGGTACCACCGGGCCGGAGCAGCCGGAACGCCTCGGCGGCAACAGCCGACGGATCGGGCGTGTGGTGCACCAGCGCCCGTTCGAAGACGACGTCGGCGCAGGCGTCCGGTAGTCCGGTGGCGGTCGCCTCCCCGACGGTGAACTCGACGCCGGGGAGACCGCCGTGATCAGCGCGCGCGGAGACGAGGATCGGCCGGCTGGAGTCGACGCCGATGACGCGAACGGCGCCGAGCTCGTGCCATGCGCGGGTGTAGGGGCCCCCGCCGCAGCCGACGTCCACGACCACGGCGCCCGTCGGCTCGACCAGCCGACTGACGGTGTCGCGCCAGGAGGCGTCCACTTCCCGGCCCGAGTACGTCCGCCGGTTCCTGGCGTCGTGGAAGTCGATGGGCACGCGCCGCCTCCAGGTTCGCGCGGCCGATGCTCCGAGCATAGGACGTTCCGCATCCCGCCGACCGACAGCCGGTGACGGATCGTGCACCGCGAGCAGGCGCAGATCCCCGTCGAGCCGGTGACCCGGCGCTACCGTCGGGGAGTGCGATTTGGACGCAAGCGGGCCGCGAAGTCCCGCGCGGGCGAGCCGACCGGCGCTCCGGCTGCCACGAACGAGCCGGTCGAGGGTGGGCCCGTCGAGGGCGGCCAGGATCCCGACCAGGTGCTCCGCGACCTGCGCCGGGTGATCGACACGTTCGGCTGGGCGGTCCTGCACGGCGGCGGCAACCCCGGCGAACCGCGGTACTCCTACACCGTGGGGCTCGCTGCCTGGCAGCACCCCGAGGTCATCGTGGTCGGGCTGCCCTTCCCCGCCGCAGAGAAGTACCTGAACCTGGTCGGCGAGGCCGTCCGCGCCGGGGCGCGTTTCACAGTCGGAGCGGCGACGACCGCACTCACCGACGCCGACTCCCCCGTGGTGTTCCTCCGCGTCGAGGAGACCGAGCGGCTCACCGTGGTCGAGCAGCTCCACGGCTCGGTGGACGCGCTGCAGCTGGTGTGGCCGGACTCCACCGGCCGGCTCCCCTGGCAGGAGGGGCACCGCAACCCGCCGGGGACCCAGCCCCTGCTGGGCCCCCGGACGGGGGACGAGCCCGCCGGGGACTGAGGGCCGGGGCGCACGCACGGACACGGCGACGGACGGGAGCTCGTCGTCGAGCCGCGCCTGGCCGCGGGCGAGGGCTCGGGGAGGCCGTGCTGAGTCATCAGAGAGACAACGACCGGTCGAACTGCACGTACAGGAGGACCCGCTCTCCGATGACGTGGATCCCAGTGCAGACGCGGCGCCGATCGAGCAGGCTGCGCGCGCTGCACACCTCCTGCGGCAGGCCGACGCTCGCCGCCAGGTCCGCGGCTGACTGACCGCGGGGCCCACGCAATGTCAGCTCGCGCCAGCAGCCACCGGACCCGCACGCCACCTCCTCCCGCGCGACCGTGACACCGGTGGGGAGCGCGGGGGTGTCCGAGGACGGCGGAACGGCGCCCTCGTCGAACGCCAGCCGCAACGTGGGCGCGGCGAGGACCAGAGCGGTGGCCACCGCGAGCACGGCAGACCACACCCGCAGCGATCGCCGGGACCGCAGCGCGCGGCCGCGCATCGCGGACGCACGAGATGACGAACCGCTGCCGTGCTGCCGAGGCAAGACGACTGCCCAGCTGTCGTCAGGGGATCGGCCTCAGGCGATGTCGGCGAGCTTGGTGCGCAGGTGCAGGACCGCCTTGGTGTGCAGCTGGCAGATCCGGCTCTCGGTCACGCCGAGCACCCGGCCGATGTCGGCGAGCGTCAGGCCCTCGAAGTAGTAGAGGGAGACGACGACCTTCTCCCGCTCGGGCAGCTGCTCGACGGCGCGGGCCAGCAGCTGCCGGGCCTCGCCGTGCTCCGCCATCGCCTGCGGGTCCAGCGCGCTGGGGTCCCGGAGCGTGTCACCGAGGCGCGGGGAGCCGCCGTCGTCGTCGGTGAGCAGCTCGTCGAGCGCGACGACGTTGACCAGGGAGAGCTGGCCGAGGAACTTCCGGATGTCCTCGACGTCCATGTCCATGGCGTCGGCGACCTCTTCGTCGCTCGGCGTCCGGTGCAACTTGCTCTCGAGCTCGGCGACGGTGCGCTCGAAGGCGCGCGCCTTGACGCGGACCGACCGCGGGATCCAGTCGGTGTTGCGGAGCTCGTCGATGATCGCGCCGCGGATGCGCGCCATCGCGTAGCTCTCGAACTTCACCTCGCGGGTCGGCTCGTAGCGGGTGATGGCGTCGATCAGCCCGAACGTGCCGTAGGAGATGAGGTCGGCCTGCTCCACGTGTGCGGGCAGACCGCTGCCCACCCGGCCGGCGACGTACTTCACCAGCGGCGCGTAGTGCAGGATCAGCCGGTCGCGCAGCCCGGAGTCCCGGCCCTCGACGTACCGCGCCCACAGGTCGGCCAGCAGGGCATCGCGGTCGTCATCGGACCCGTCGATGCGATGGATGGTTGCCTCAGACACGGTCGCGCTCCTCGGTCGTGCTGCGCGGGCACCGTCCGTGGTCCCGCGTGGTCATGACTGCCGCCGCAGGTCCCGCCCTCCGGCCGCCCGCCTCAGGCACGGGGATGCGCCTGGGCGTGGACCGCACGGAGCCGTTCGACCGTCACGTGCGTGTAGATCTGTGTCGTCGCGAGGCTAGCGTGGCCGAGCAGCTCCTGTACGGAACGCAGGTCCGCGCCGCCCTCGAGCACGTGCGTGGCGGCGGAGTGCCGCAGCCCGTGCGGGCCGATGTCCGGCGCACCCGGGACGTCGGCCGTCGCGGCGTGCACGGTGCGGCGGGCCTCGCGTGCGTCGAGCCGGCCCCCCCGCAGACCGAGCAGCAGCGCCGGCCCGGAGTCCGGCCGGGCCAGCGCCGGCCGCCCGCGGGTGAGCCAGGCGTCCAGCGCCCGCTCCGCGGGGACGCCGTAGGGCACGCTGCGCTCCTTGCGCCCCTTGCCCAGCACCCGCAGCAGCCGGCGGCCCCGGTCGACGTCGTCGACGTCGAGCCCCACGAGCTCGCTGACCCGGATGCCGCTGGCGTAGAGCAGCTCGAGGACGACGGCGTCGCGCAACCGCGCCGGGTCGTCGGCCCCCGCCGCGGTCTCCACGAGCGCCCGCGCCTGATCGGGGGCGAGCACGTCGGGCAGGGTGCGGAGCGCCTTCGGGCTCACCAGGCGCTGTCCGACATCCTCGGGGGTCATGCCGGCCCGGCGCAGCCAGGCGGTGAACGAGCGCGCCGCCGAGGCGTGCCGGGCGGTGGTCGACCGGCTGTGCCCGCGGGTGCGCCCCTGGGCGAGCCAGCTGCGCAGGGTGGCGAGGTCGAGGTCGTGCGGCTGGGTGCCGCTGCGCCGGGCCAGGTGGTCCAGCAGCCGGGCGACGTCGCCGACGTAGCTGCGCACGGTGTTCGCCGACAGGTCGCGCTGCCCGGTCAGGTGCTCCTCGTAGCCGGCCAGCGCCTCGGCCAGCGCGGGCGGGAGCCCGGCGCGGACCTCGTCGGTGCTGGGGGTGGCCACGACTGCACCGTCCGTCGGTGCCCGGCCCCGGTCAAGCCGCCGCGCCGGGCGGCTTCGCCCGCGGGGCCAGCCGCCAGCCGGTGCCGGTCCACTCCACGAGGTCGGCGATCTCCAGGGCGGGCAGCACCCGCAGCACCTCCAGGACGTCGCACCCCGCCGTCCGGGCCAGCCGCTCCGGGCTCACGCCGATGCGCACCGGGCAGGCGTCGAGCACCCGGGCGGCGAGGTCGGAGAGCCCGTCCCGCGGGGACACCGGGCGCTCGACCGGGGGCGCCAGGTCGTCGCCGATGCGGCCGACCGCCTCGATGACCTGCGCGGCCGACGTCACCAGGGCCGCCTCGGACTGCCCGTCCCGGAGCAGCTCGTGGCAGCCGACCGACAGGGCACTGGTCACCGGCCCGGGCACCACGAGCACCGGGCGGCCCAGCTTCCGAGCGCGCGCGGCCGTCGCCAGGGCCCCGGATCGGGCGGCCGCCTCGACGACGACCGTTCCGCAGGTCAGCGCCGCGATGAGCCGGTTGCGGACGAGGAAGCGGTGCCGCAGCGGGGCGCAGCCGGGTGGCCACTCGCTCACCAGCAGGCCCGTCTCGGCGATCCGGTGGAACAGCGCCCCGTGGCCCGCCGGGTAGGGGCGGTCCACCCCGCAGGAGAGGACCGCGACCGTGGGCGCCCCCGCGGCCAGCGCTCCCCGGTGCGCGGCGCCGTCGATCCCGTAGGCACCCCCCGAGAGGACGGTCCAGCCTCGCTCGCCCAGCTGGTGGCCCAGCTCCGCGGCCACGTGCTCGCCGTAGGCGCTGGCGGCGCGGGCGCCCACCACGCCGACCGAGCGGGCGGTCACCTCGTCGAGCCGGGCCGGTCCGCGCACCCACAGCGCGAGGGGCGGAACGAGCGCCAGCGTGCGGTCGGTCTGCTCCCGACGGTCGAGCGGTTCCTCCGCGACCGCGACCGTGAGCGCGTGGAGCTGGAACGCCGGCCACTCGTCGTCCTCGGGCACGACCACCCGGGCGTCGCACCGCTCGGCGCGGCGCAGATCGGCCAGGCTTGCTTCCTCTTCCGCGCGGGCGCCGACCAGCGAGCGGATACCGGCCGGTGCGGCACCGGTCCGCAGCCGCCGCACCGCCTCGACCGGGCCGACGTCCTCGACGTAGCGCCAGAGGTCGACGGTGCCCGGTTCGACCGCCCGGGTCAGCCACGCCCGCGCCCGGCGGACCCCCGGGTGCACCACCCCGCTTACCGCCGGCGCGGCGGCCGCGTCCTCCAGGTCCTCTTCGAGGGTGGTCACGCCGCCGCCCGCTGGAGCCGCATGCCGAGGGCCTCGGCGACGTCGTCGGCGTGGGGCACGGTCCGGCCGGCGAGGTCGGCCACCGTCCAGGCGACCCTCACCACCCGGTCGAAGCCCCGCACCGAGATGGCGCCGCGCTCCAGCGCCCGCTCGGCCAGCCGCAGCGACGGGCGCGGGATGACGAACCGCTCGCGCAGCAGGCGCCCTGGCACCTCGCTGTTGAGGGCGTGGCCAGTGCCGGCCAGCCGCTCCCGCGCCGCGGCGCGCGCCCGGGCCACCCGCTGGGCGACGACGGCGGTGGGCTCGGGGGCGGGCAGCCCGTCCAGCCAGGCCGCCCGGGTGACCGGGGGCAGCTCGACCCGCAGGTCGACCCGGTCGAGCAGCGGGCCGGAGAGCCGCGACTGGTAGCGCCGCCGTTCCAGCGGGCTGCAGGTGCAGGCGGTGTCACCGGCGGCGGTGGCGCACGGGCACGGGTTCGCGGCCAGCACGAGCTGCGCGCGGCACGGGAACGTGGCGGCGCCGGCGGCCCGCTGGATGGTCACCTGCCCGCGCTCCAGCGGCTGGCGCAGGGTGTCGAGCACCGCGCGGGGGAACTCCGGCGCCTCGTCCAGGAACAGCACGCCGCGATGGGCCCGGCAGAGCGCGCCCGGCCGGATCTGGCCGGAGCCGCCGCCGATGAGCGCCGCCATCGTCGCGGAGTGGTGCGGCGCCTCGAACGTCGGCCGGGTGACCAGCGGCGCCTCCGGCGGCAGGGTGCCGGCGACGGAGTGGATGGCGGTGACCTCGAGCGCCGCCTCCTCGTCCAGCGGCGGGAGCAGCCCGGGCAGGCGCTCGGCGAGCATGGTCTTGCCGGCGCCGGGTGGTCCGGCCAGGTAGAGGTGGTGCCCACCCGCGGCGGCGACCTCCACCGCCCGGCGGCCCGCGGCCTGCCCGACGACGTCCCCGAGGTCGGGGACCGGCGGCTGCGGCGGCACCGCGCCCCGGACGTGCGGGACCAGCCGCTCGGTGCCCGTCAGGTGCGCGACGAGCTGGGTGAGCGTGCCGACGCCGAGCACCTCGACCCGATCCACCAGGGCGGCCTCGGCGGCGTTCGCGACGGGGACGACGACCTGCGCGTGCCCGGCCCGAGCGGCGGCCAGGACGGCCGGCAGGACTCCGCGGATGGCGCGCACCGACCCGTCCAGCCCCAGCTCGCCGAGGAGCACGAGCCGGTCCACGGCCCGCCGCCGCACGGCGCCGGCAGCGGCCAGAACCGCGGCGGCCAGCGCCAGGTCGAACCCGCTCCCCTGCTTGGGCATCGAGGCCGGCGACAGGCCGATGGTGACCCGGCGGGCGGGGAACTCGCCCCCGGCGTTGGCGATCGCCGCGCGCACCCGGTCGACCGACTGGCGGACCACGGCGTCGGGCAGCCCGACGAGGACGACGCCGGGCAGCCCGGCGGCGATGTCCACCTCGACCTCGACCATCGCGCCGCGGACCCCGGCGAGACCGACCGACCAGGTGCGGGCGAGGGTCACGAGAACGCCCCGCGCAGGTGGGTGACGACCGCCGGGCGCTCGGGGCGCGCCAGCACGCCCACGACGTCGAACCGCACCTCCGGTGCGTGCTCGTCGTGCGCCGCCAGCCAGCGCTGCGCCAGCACCCGCAGCCGCCGCTGCTTGGCCGGCGTGACCGCCTCGACGGGAGAGCCGTACCCGGCGCCCCGCCTGGTCTTCACCTCGCAGAAGACCAGGGCGTCGCCCTCCCGGGCGACGACGTCGAGCTCACCCTCGCGGCAGCGCCAGTTGCGATCGAGGACCTGCAGTCCGCGGTCGGTCAGGTAGGCGACGGCGATCCGCTCGCCGTGGGCGCCGAGTTCGGTGGTGGGAGGCACCCCTCGACCGTGCCGCTCAGGGGGCGGCGGGCGAAGGGCCGGCGGCGGTCTGTGGACGACGCCGCCGGGTGTGGACGGCTAGGGCAGGCGCGGGCCGTCCGGCAGCTCGAGGTCGGGTTTGTCGAGCTCCTCGACGTTGACGTCCTTGAACGTCAGCACCCGCACGTTCCGCACGAACCGGGCGGGCCGGTACATGTCCCACACCCAGGCGTCGGAGAGCTTGAGCTCGAAGTAGATCTCTCCCCCGGCCTCCCGCACCTGCAGGTCCACGGAGTTGGCCAGGTAGAACCGGCGCTCGGTCTCCACCACGTAGGTGAACTGCCGGACGATGTCCCGGTACTCGCGATAGAGCTGCAGCTCCATCTCGGTCTCGTACTTCTCGAGGTCCTCGGTGCTCATCGGTCCTCGGTGCTCGTCAGGGCTCGGGACACAGGGCGCATGGCCCCATCATCGACCATGGCGGTGCGACCGGTCAGGTGGGTGGTCCGCGCGGCGTGCAGGTCGCGGGCCCGGGCGACGTTGACGTACCGCATCCGGTGCTCCGGGCAGGGGCCGTGCCGCTCCAGCGCGGCGGTGTGCACGTCGGTGATGTAGCCCTTGTGGCCGGCGAAGTCGTACTCGGGCCAGCGCTCGTGCAGCTCGGCCATGATCCGGTCGCGGGTGACCTTGGCCAGCACCGAGGCGGCGGCGACGCAGGCGGCCACCCGGTCGCCCTTCCAGACCGCCAGCCCCGGGCGCGCGAGCCCGGGCACGGGGAAGCCGTCGGTCAGCACGTAGTCCGGGCCGGGGTCCAGCGTGCTGACCGCGCGGCGCAGCGCCTCGATGTTGGTGACGTGCATGCCCCTGGCGTCCAGGTCCTCGACCGGCAGGACGACGACCGACCAGGAGACGGCGCGCTGCACGATCTCCTCGTATACGCGCTCGCGGGTGGCTGCGGTGAGCAGCTTGGAGTCGGCCAGCCCCGGCACCCGGCCGCGGCGCCCCGCGGGCAGCACGCAGGCCGCCGCGACCAGCGGACCGGCGCAGGCCCCGCGGCCGGCTTCGTCGGCTCCGGCGACGGTCTCGAAGCCGCGGCGTCGCAGCGCGCGCTCCATGTCCCACAACGCGTCGGGCCGGTCGTCGGCGACCGTCCTCCGGGCACGCACCACCGGCGCGGATCGAGGGTGGGTGGGACGAGCAGCCATCGCGGCACGACAGTACGACGACGGGCGCGGGGACGACGCCCACCCCCGGACGCCCCGCGGGCCGGCTCCCAGGAGTTCGGGAGCCGGCCCACGGAGCCGTCGGAGGATCGGTCAGAGATCGGCGGTCGCCTCGGGGGCGGGCGCCGGCAGGGAGTGGGCTCCACAGGTGCAGCCCGGCGTGCGGTTGGAGAGCACCAGCGACACCGCGTGGGCCCGGTCGCGGGCACCCAGCTTGCGCAGGATCGCCTTGACGTGGGACTTGACGGTGTCCTCGCTGATGAAGAGGTTGCGGCCGATCTGCCGGTTGGACAGCCCCTGGAGCAGCTCGTCCAGAACGTCCTGCTCCCGGCGGGTCAGCGGCACCTCGGGTGCGAACGGCTTCGCCGCGGGCACGGCCGAGGGCTCCACCCGGCGGATCTGCGGGTCGACGACGACCCGGCCGGCGCGGGCGGCCAGGACCGCCCAGCCGAGCAGCGTCGGGGACGTGTTGATCATCAGGTAGCCGCGGATGCCGGCGGCCAGCGCCTCGTTGACCACGGCCGGGTCCTCCGAGGTCGCCAGGGCGACGATCGCGACCCGGGGGAAGCGGCGACGCAGGTCGCGGCAGGCGTTCAGCGTGGCCGGCCGGCCGGAGCCCAGCTCCACCACGACCGCATCGGGGCGTGCCGTCTCGACGAGGGTGAGGGCCCGCCGCAGCTCGCCGGGCGTGCCCACCGCCTGCATGCCGGCGGTCTCGTTGACCATGCTGACCAACCCGCGACGCAGGACGGGCGCGTCGGCGAGGAGGAGCACGCGGGTGACACCGCGTGCGGTGCTCGCCATGGGTGCGGACACGACTGACTCCGTTTCACTTCCGAGTAGGTTCAATCTCTGCATCGGAAGGGTGAAACGGTTGCTTTAATGCTTTTCCAACCTTTCCTTCAGCCGTTATCGGCATCCGGAACGGTGCAATGCGTGAGTCACAGCCGTAACGGCGCGACCATTAGCGGGACGGCGGCACGCTCCTGGGCCACCGGCGCCGGCGCCAGGCGCTGATCGGCACGGCGCCGGCCAGCCCGGCCGCCCACGGCAGCACCGCCAGCGCCGCCAGCGCCGCCCCGGCCGGGACCGGGGCCGGCTCACCGGCGGGCGCACCTGCCGCCGCCTCGACGCCCTGGATGTCCGGCGAGTCCAGCAGGCCGAACCGGTCCAGCGGCCACACGATGACCGCCGCCTTGCCGATGACGTCGTCGACGGCGATGGTGCCGGCGTACTCGTCGCCCATGTGGGAGCGCGAGTCCGCGGACGCCGAGCGGTGGTCGCCCATGACCCAGAGCCGCCCCTCGGGCACGGTCACCGGGCCGAACGCGCGTCGCTCGATGGGCGTGTCCTCGAAGATGTAGGGCTCCTCGAGCGGCTCGCCGTCCACGGTGACCCGGCCCTCGAGGTCGCAGCACTGCACCGTCTGGCCCTCGGTCGCGATCACCCGCTTGACGAAGTCGTCCTCGCTGGGCGGCGCGACGCCGATGGTGCGCCCCACCCACAGCAGCGCGCCGGTGAACCAGTTGTCCGGCTCGTCCACCGAGATCTCCGGCGTCCAGGTGTCGGGGCCGCGGAAGACGACGATGTCGCCGGGCTCGGGCTCGCCGAACCAGTACGGCACCTTGTTGACCAGCACCCGGTCGCCGGTGCAGCCGGTGCAGCCGTGCAGGGTCTGCTCCATCGACCCGGAGGGGATGAAGAACGCCTGCACGAAGAAGGTCTTGACCACCAGGGCCAGCACGAAGGCGATCAGCAGCAGGACGGGCAGCTCCCGCAGCAGCGAGCCCTTCTTCGCGTCCTCGTCCCGGCGACGGCGCCGGCCGGGCTTCTCGGCGGCCGGCGCACCGTCGTGCGTCTCGTCGGGCTCGTCGGGTTCGCCCGGAACGACGTCGGCGGGCCCCCCGGGCCGGTCGCTGCTCATCAGGAGCAAGCGTACGGCGCAGGGGACCCGCCGAGATCCAGCCGGTCGGGCCGGCTGCAGGCGTGTCCTCGCGAGGAGGTCAGCGCGCGACGGTCTCGCGCTTCTCCTTGATCTTGGCGGCCTTGCCGCGCAGCTCGCGGAGGTAGTAGAGCTTGGCGCGGCGCACGTCACCGCGGGTGAGCACCTCGATCTTCTCGACGACCGGGGTGTGCACCGGGAAGGTGCGCTCCACGCCGACGCCGAAGCTCACCTTGCGCACGGTGAAGGTCTCGCGGATGCCCCCGCCCTGGCGGCGGATGACGACGCCCTGGAAGACCTGGATGCGGGAGCGGTTGCCCTCGATGACGCGGACGTGCACCTTGACGGTGTCACCCGGGCGGAACGAGGGGATGTCGTCGCGCAGCGAGTCGGCGTCGAGTGCGTCCAGGGTGTTCATCTCGGCAGTCCTCAGTCTCAGATGGCTCGTTCTCGGTTCGGACAGCGGAACGCCCCGGCTGTCCGTTCCGGGGTGCTGCGGCTCCGGTGCGGAGCTCCCGACAGCCCGGCCGTCGGTCAGCAGCGACTCTCTACTGTGCCACATCGTCAGCCGACGATGCGCGGCGGCCCCGTCCACGGCCCCGCCTGCAACTCGGCCAGCAGCGCGGGGAGCTCGGCCGGCACGAGGTCCACGCGCGCCGCCAGTTCTTCCGCCGCCCACCACCGGTGCGGCTCGTCGGCCAGCACCTCCAGCTCGGTCAGCGCCCCGGGAACGACCTCGTGGACGACGTCGCGCAGCACGAAGAAGGTCTCGCGGGTGTCGTAGACCTGGTCGCCGAACGGGCCGACGTGCCGCCGGAGCCACACCGGCCCCTCCAGCGCGCCGGGCTCGACGTGCAGCCCGATCTCCTCGGCCAGCTCGCGAACGGCGGCCGTGCGGAGCGTCTCGCCGTCCTCCACTCCCCCGCCGGGCGTGTACCAGAACAGCACCTCGCCGGGCGGGACGGAGGGGTCGGGCAGGCGGGCGCCGAGCAGCAGCACCCGCCCGGCCGGGTCGAGGACGACCACCCGCGCCGTCCTGCGCAGGACCGGCCGGTCACTCACCGGCCAGCGCCGACCGCTCGGCGTCGGTGAGTGCGCCCTCCGGCAGCGCGGCGAGCAGATCGGGGCGGCGGGCCGCGGTGCGCCGCAGCGACTCGGCCCGGCGCCAGCGGTCGATCTCGGCGTGGTTGCCCGACAGCAGCACCGGGGGCACCTCGTGACCGCGCCAGGTCACCGGCCGGGTGTAGGACGGGCCCTCGAGCAGGCCGTCGGCGTGCGAGTCGAACTCCACGGACTCGCGGTTGCCGACGACGCCGGGGAGCAGCCGGGTCACGGCCTCGGTCATCACCAGGACCGCGGACTCCCCGCCGGCCAGCACGTAGTCGCCGATCGACACCTCGGAGACGGGTCCGGCGTCGGCGGCCCAGTCGGCGACCCGCTGGTCGATGCCCTCGTAGCGGCCGCAGGCGAAGACCAGCCCCGGCTCGGTGGCCCACTCCGCGGCCATGCGCTGGGTGAACGGCCGGCCGGCGGGGGTCGGGACGACCAGCCGGGTGCCCGGCGGGCGGACGGCGTCCAGCGCGCGGCCCCACGGCTCGGGCTTCATCACCATGCCGGGGCCGCCGCCGTAGGGGGCGTCGTCGACGGTGCGGTGGACGTCGTCGGTCCACTGCCGCAGGTCGTGCACGCCGACCTCGACCAGGCCGCGCTCGATGGCCTTGCCCAGCAGCGACTGACGCAGCGGCGCCAGGTACTCGGGGAAGATCGTGACGACGTCGATGCGGAAGGCGTCGCTCAGTGCACCCGGTTCGCTCCCGCGGGCCGCTCCGCTCCTCGCTCGTTCCTCGCTGCGATGCTCACGCCCCTGTCCGCTCACAGGTCGAGCAGCCCCTCCGGCGGATCGACGACCAGGAACCCTCCGTCGACGTCGACGGTGGGCACGATCGCCGAGACGAAGGGGATCAGCGCCTCGCGCCCCTCGGCGCGGCGCACGACCAACAGGTCCTGCGCCTCGTGCCGGACGGCGGTGACCTCGCCGAGCACCGAGTCGTCGGTCAGCCGCGCGGTCAGGCCGACCAGCTGGTGGTCGTAGTAGGAGTCGGGCTCCTCGATCTCCGGCAGGTCGGCGACGCGAACCAGCAGGAGGGTGTTGCGCAGCTCGTCCACGGCCTCGCGGACGTCGTAGACCTCACCGGCCGGACCGGCCAGCTGCAGCAGCAGGGTGCCGCTGTGCCAGCGCTTGTCGACGACGGTGAGCGGGCCCCGGTCGGCCGGATCGGTGAGCAGCACCGCGCCGGGGGCGAAGCGGAGGTCGGGGTCGTCCGTGCGGACCTCGACGGTGGCGAGCCCACGGACACCGTGGGGCCGGCCGATGCGGCCGACCACCACGGTGTCGGTGGGTTCGTCCTGTGTCACGTGCTCGCGCTCGAAGAGCTCGTGCTCAGCGCCCGTCGGTGTCGACGACGTCGACCCGCAGGCCCCGTCCGCCGACTCCGGTCATCACCTGGCGCAGCGCCTTGGCGGTGCGCCCGCCGCGGCCGATGACCTTGCCGAGGTCGTCGGGGTGCACCCGGATCTCGAGGGTCTTGCCGCGGCGGTTGGTGAGCAGGTCGACGGTGACGTCGTCGGGGTTGTCGACGATGCCCTTGACCAGGTGCTCGAGCGCTTCTTCGAGCACGTCTTACTCGGCCGGCGTCTCGGCCGGAGCAGCGTCGGCCGCGGGGGCCTCGGCGGCGGCGGCCTTGGGAGCGTCGGCCTTGGGGGCGGCCTTCTTCTTCGGGGTGGTGGCACCGGCGGCCGGCTCGTCCATGCCGGAGCGGACGGCGGCCTCGTAGAGGGCCTTCTTGTCCGGCTTCGGCTCGGCGACCTTCATGGGCGGCGGCGCGGCCTCGCCCTTGAACTTCTGCCAGTCACCGGTGACCCGGAAGATGGCGGCGACGGCCTCGGTCGGCTGCGCGCCGACACCCAGCCAGTACTGCGCCCGCTCGGAGTCGACCTCGATGAAGGAGGGGTCCTCCTTCGGGTGGTACTTGCCGATCGTCTCGATCGAGCGCCCGTCGCGCTTGGTGCGGGCGTCGGCGACGACGATGCGGTAGTACGGCGCGCGCATCTTGCCGAGGCGCATGAGCTTGATCTTGGTTGCCACGGTGTGTGGTGTTCTCCTCGAACGCGTTTCGGTGCTCGCCGGAACGACGTGTGGGGGTACGCCGGGGCGGAGCCAGGGACACGGGCGTCAACGGTGAGAGGGCCGCTGGCGCCGTGTTCGACCGTTCATTGTGCCAGAAAGAGGAGCCCTCCCTCCTCCCGCCCTCGCAGGCCCGGGCGCGGGCCTCTGGACGGGGCCGAGGAGCTAGTCCTCCGCGGCGACCAGGAAGCCGCCCCAGCCGTCGTAGCTCCCGCCGTGCCGGTCGACGATGCCCACGACTTCACGGGTGAAGGCGGCCGCGGTGTCGGAGTCGACGGCGGTCATCGCGCTGAACTCCAGCCAGACGGTGAGGAACCGGCGCCGCAGCCCGTCGATCCGGTAGCCGGCGGCGACCAGCTCCTCCCCCGCCGCCTCGGCCGCCCTCCGCGACCGGAAGCCGGCCAGGTGGTCGATCGGCCGGGGCTGGTGCACCTGGTCGCCCATGCCCAGGCGCTGGTCCACCAGCTGGGCGCTGAGGGCCACCTGCTCCTCGACGTCCCGCGGCACGGCGCGGGGCTCAGCCGCGGACGGCGGCGACGACCCGGCCGGCCGCGCCGTCGACCGGGATCTCCTCGCGCTCGCCGGACTTCCGGTCCCGCAGCTCGACGACGCCCTCGGCCAGGCCGCGGCCGACGGTGACGATCGTCGGCATGCCGAGCAGCTCGGCGTCCTTGAACTTCACGCCGGGCGAGACCTTGGGCCGGTCGTCGTAGAGCACGGTGAGTCCCTGCCCCACCAGCTCCTGGGCGAGCGCCTCGGCGGCCTCGAAGACGGCGGCGTCCTTGCCGGTGGCCACGATGTGCACGTCGGCCGGGGCGACCTCGCGCGGCCAGACCAGTCCCAGCTCGTCGTGGGTGGACTCGGCGATCGCGGCGACGGCGCGGGAGACCCCGATGCCGTAGGAGCCCATCGTGACGGTGACGAGCTTGCCGTTCTCGTCGAGCACCTTGAGGTCCAGCGCCTCGGCGTACTTGCGGCCGAGCTGGAAGATGTGGCCGATCTCCACGCCGCGGGCGAGCTCCAGCGGGCCGGAGCCGTCGGGCGCGGGGTCGCCGGCGAGCACCTCGGCGGCCTCGATGACGCCGTCCCAGGTGAAGTCACGCCCCGCGACCAGGTCGAACACGTGCTTGCCGGGCCGGTTCGCGCCGGTGATCCAGCGGGTGCCCTTCACGACCCGCGGGTCCACCAGGTAGCGGATCCCCGACTCGCTCTCGCTGCCGAGCGCCTGGGGGCCGATGTAGCCCTTGACCAGCGCGGGGTGCTTGTCGAAGTCGGCGAACGGCTCGACCTCGGCGGGGGCGACCTGCGCCTCCAGCCGCTTGAGGTCGACCTCGCGGTCGCCGGGGATGCCGATGACCAGCGGCTCGCGGGTGCCGTCGGGGTGCACCAGCAGGACGACGACGTTCTTCAGCGTCGAGGCGGCGGTGTAGCCCTCCTCGGGGAACATCTCCTGCGCGACGGCGACGAGCGTCTCGATGGTCGGGGTGTCGGGGGTGTCCTCGACGTGCGCCTCCGGCAGGCCGTCGAGCGGGATCTCGTCGGGGACGACCGTGGTGACCGCCTCCACGTTGGCCGCGTAACCGCCGGGCGAGCGGACGAAGGTGTCCTCACCGATCGCCGTCGGGTGCAGGAACTCCTCGCTCTTGGAGCCGCCCATGGCCCCGGACATCGCCGAGACGATGGCGTACTCGAGGCCGAGGCGGTCGAAGATGCGGATGTAGGCGTCCCGGTGCGCGGCGTAGGACTTGTCCAGGCCGGCGTCGTCGACGTCGAAGGAGTAGCTGTCCTTCATCGTGAACTCGCGGCCGCGCAGCAGGCCGGCGCGGGGACGCGCCTCGTCCCGGAACTTGGTCTGGATCTGGTACAGCGACAGCGGCAGGTCCTTGTACGACGAGTACAGGTCCTTCACCAGGAGCGTGAACATCTCCTCGTGCGTGGGGCCGAGCAGGTGGTCGACACCTCGGCGGTCCTGCAGACGGAACAGGTTGTCGCCGTACTCGGTCCAGCGGCCGGTGGCCTCGTAGGGCTCCTTGGGCAGCAGCGAGGGGAAGTGCACCTCCTGGGCGCCCATCCGGTCCATCTCCTCGCGGACGATCCGCTCGACGTTGCGGAAGACCCGGAAGCCCAGCGGCAGCCAGCTGAACCCGCCGGGGGCGGCACGCCGGATGTAGCCGGCGCGCACCAGCAGGCGGTGGCTCGGGACCTCGGCGTCGGCCGGGTCGTCCCGAAGGGTCCGCAGGAACAGGGAGGACATCCGCAACAGCACGGAGCGAGTCTCCCAGGCGGCCGCAGGCCGACGTCCACGGGACCGGCTTGGCGCGGCCGACGGCCGGGGGCGACCCGTCAGGCCGGCTCGGGCACCCCGCCCGGGTCGCCGCCGGGGTCGTCGGGCGAGGGCTCGACCGGCGCGGGCGGCAGCGTGTCGGGTGTGTCGGGCAGCAGCTCGCCCGGGTCGTCGGGCGCCGGCTCGGTCGGGTCGATCGGGGAGTCCGGTTCCGGGAGTGGCGTGACCATGCGACGAGTCAACCAGCGTCGCCGCGCGGTCGGCACGTCGTGACGGAGCGCCGTCCCGGTCTGCCGGACTGCCGTGGCCTGAGTCGCAGGCGCCGCCGCCCGGCGCAGCGTGGCTACGATCGAGCAGGTCAGAGGCTCGTCGACATCCCCCGCGCGGGGCCGATCCCGGGAGCGAGGAAGTTCGTGGGCCGAGACCGCCAGCAGGACGATCGCGGCGGTCGGCCGCTGCCCCCACGGCTCGACCCGCGCGCCGGCCTCCCGCCGCGTTCCCGCGCCGGTGCCAGCCCTGCCGGCCTCCGCGAGCGGGGCGGTCGCCGCCGTCTCGTGGTCGGCAGCCGGATCGTCGCCGGGCTGCTCTCGGCGCTGCTGCTCGCCGGCTCCGGGTGGGGCTGGTACCTCGGCCAGGTCGCCGACGCGACGGTCAACCGGACCGACGCCATCCCCACCGACGGCAACGACGACAGCGGGGACGTCGGCGAGGCGATGAACCTGCTGCTGGTCGGCAACGACAGCCGCAGCACGCTCACCGAGGAGCAGCTGGCCGAGTTCCAGGCCGGCACCGACTCCGGCATCAACACCGACACGATGATCCTCGTGCACGTCCCCGCCGACGGGTCGCGCGCCTCGTTCGTCTCCTTCCCCCGCGACTCCTGGGTGGAGATCCCCGGCCACGGCATGGACAAGCTCAACGCCGCCTACGCCTACGGCTACGCCGCCGCCGGCGACGCCGCCAGCGAGAGCGCCCGCCAGGCCGCCGGCGCCCAGCTGCTGGTGCGCACGATCAGCCGGCTGACGGGGCTGCAGATCGACCACTACGCCGAGGTGGACCTGCTCGGCTTCTTCGAACTGAGCACCGTCGTGGGCGGCGTCGAGGTCAACCTCTGCGAGCCCGTGGACGACCGCGAGTGGTCCGGCGCGGTCTTCCCCGCCGGCAAGCAGACGATCAGCGGCGCGGACGCGCTCAAGTTCGTCCGCCAGCGCCACGGGCTGCCGGGGGGCGACTTCGACCGCATCGTCCGCCAGCAGGTCTTCATCGCCGGGGTGCTGCGCAAGATGCTCTCCGACGACGTGCTGCTCGACCTCGGCAAGCAGCGCGAGCTCGTCCAGGCCGCCGCCGAGTCCCTGACGGTGGACGAGGACCTCAACCTGCTGCAGCTCGCCGAGCAGATGCAGTCGGTCACCACCGGCAGCATCGAGTTCCAGACCGTGCCCAACCTCGGGATCGACCGGGAGGGCAACGCGTCGATCGTCCGGCTCGCCGACGAGACCACCCTGCGCCAGTTCTTCGCCCAGCTGTCGGCCGAACCCGAGGAGGCCGCGCCGGAGGCCGCCCCGCCGGAGCCGGTCGACCCCGCCGAGGTGGCGGTCGCCGTCTTCAACGGCTCCGGCACCAGTGGCCTGGCCGCGCAGGCGGAGACCCAGCTGGAGGCCGAGGGCTTCTCGGTGGTCTCCACGGGCAACGCTGACTCCGCCGACTACGCGCAGACCGAGGTCCGGTACGCCGCCGGCGACGAGGCCCTCGCCGCCACCCTCTCCGCCGAGATCCCGGGCGCCGTCACCCGGGCGGTCGACGACGCCACCCCGGGCACCGTCCAGCTCGTCCTCGGCTCGGACTTCAACGGCATCGGCCAGGAGACGGACGTCCAGCCGCTGGTGGCCGAGGCCGAGGAGGAGGCCCGCACCGCCGCCGACACCGGCTGCATCAACTGACGCCCACGCAGCTGCGGGAAACGCCCGCTGATCAGGCGACGACGCGGCCGCGCAGGATGGTTCGTCGCGGTCGCTGCAACGAGTCGAGGTCGGCGCGCGGGTCGGTCTCGTACACGACGACGTCGGCCGTCGCCCCCTCCTCGATCCCCCGCAGCCCGAGCCACTCCCGCGCCCGCCACGAGCCCGCCGCCAGGGCCGCCTCGGCCGGGATGCCGGCCTGGCACAGCGCCCGGATCTCGTCGGCGATGACGCCGTGGTCGATGCCGCCGCCGGCGTCGGTGCCGGCGAACACCGGCACGCCCGCCTCGTACGCGGCCCGCACCACCGCACCGGAGTTCGCGTACAGCCGCCGCATCGTGCTGGCGTAGCTGGGGAACTTCTGCTCCCCCGCCGCCGCGAACCCCGGGAAGTTCTCCACGTTCACCAGCGTCGGGACGACGGCGGTGCCGCGGCGGGCCATCTCGCCGATGAGCTCCTCGGTCAGCCCGGTGCCGTGCTCGATGCAGTCGATCCCGGCCTCGATCAGCGCCGGCAGCGCGTCGGTGCCGAAGGTGTGCGCGGTGACCCGGGCGCCCTCCTCGTGCGCCGCCGCGATCGCCGCGGCGACGACGTCGGCCGGCCACTCGGGGGCCAGGTCGCCGACCGACCGGTCGATCCAGTCGCCGACCAGCTTCACCCAGCCGTCACCCCGGCCGGCCTGGATGCGCGTCTGCTCGACGAGGTCCTCGGGCTCCAGCTCGACGGCCAGCCCCGGGATGTACCGGCGGGTGCGGGCGATGTGCCGCCCGGCCCGGATGATCGTCGGCAGCTCCGGGTCGCCGTCCAGCTCCCGGGTGTCCACCGGCGAGCCGCAGTCGCGCAGCGCCAGCACCCCGGCGTCCCGCTCCACCAGCGCCTGCGTGCGCGCGTGGGCGATGTCCTCGACGTGCCCGCCGCCGCGGGCGATGCCCACGTGGCAGTGCGCGTCGACCAGGCCGGGCAGCAGCCAGCCACCCCGGCTCACCGTCTCCGCTCCCGGGACCGGCTCGAAGGTGAACCGCCCGTCGCGCACCCAGACGTCGCGGTGCTCGCCCTCGGGCAGCACCACACCGGACAGGTGGAGGGCGGGGGCGGTCACCGCCCGTTGCCGTCCTTGAACTGGTCGAAGTTCAGCTTGGTGAGGTCAGGCATGGCCTGACCCGGGGGCAGCCCCGGCATCCCGCCGCCGCCGAAGGGGTTCGCCCCGAAGGTGTTGCCCGCGCCGGGCGGCAGCCCGGGGGCGCCCACGGGACGGCGCGCCGGGCCACCCTTGCCCTTGCCCTTCTTCCCCTTGCCCTTCTTCGACTGCGCCTGCATCTGCCGACCGCGAGCCTTCTTCGACATGGGGCCCATGCCGGGCAGACCCATGCTGCCGGCCATCTGGCCCATCATCTTCTGGGCCTGCGCGAACCGCTCCAGCAGGCCGTTGACCTCGGTGACCGTCACGCCCGAGCCGTTGGCGATGCGCACCCGGCGCGACGAGTTGATGATCTTCGAGTTGACCCGCTCCTCGGGCGTCATCGACTGGATGATCGCCGCCGTGCGGTCGAGATCGCGGTCGTCGACCTGCTTGAGCTGCTCCTTCATCTGGCCCGCGCCCGGGAGCATGCCGAGCAGGTTGGCGATCGGCCCCATCTTGCGGATCGCCATCATCTGCTCGAGGAAGTCCTCGAGGGTGAAGCCCTCGCGGGAGGCGAGCTTGCCCGCCATCCGCTCGGCCTGCTCGGCGTCGAACGTCCGCTCGGCCTGCTCGATCAGCGTGAGCATGTCGCCCATGCCGAGGATTCGCGAGGCCATCCGCTCGGGGTGGAAGACGTCGAAGTCGCTGAGCTTCTCGCCGGTGGAGGCGAACATGATCGGCTGGCCGGTCACGTACCGCACCGACAGCGCGGCACCACCGCGGGCGTCGCCGTCGAGCTTGGTGAGGACGACGCCGCTGAACCCGACGCCCTCCTGGAACGCCTGGGCCGTCGTGACGGCGTCCTGGCCGATCATCGCGTCGACCACGAACAGCGTCTCGTCCGGGCGGACCGCGTCGCGGATGTCGGCCGCCTGCTGCATCAGCTCGGCGTCGATGCCCAGCCGGCCGGCGGTGTCGACGACGACGACGTCGTGCATGGTCCGGCGGGCGTGCTCGATCGAGTCGCGGGCCACCTGCACCGGGTCGCCGACCCCGTTGCCCGGCTCCGGCGCGAAGACGTCGACCCCCGCCTGACCGGCGACGATCGACAGCTGGTTCACCGCGTTGGGGCGCTGGAGGTCGGCGGCGACCAACAGCGGTGTGTGCCCCTGCGACTTCAGCCAGCGGCCCAGCTTGCCGGCGAGGGTGGTCTTACCGGCACCCTGCAGACCGGCCAGCATGATCACCGTCGGCGACTGCTTGGCCAGCCGGATGCGGCGGGTCTCGCCGCCGAGGATCTGGATGAGCTCCTCGTTGACGATCTTGACGACCTGCTGCGCCGGGTTCAGCGCCTGCGAGACCTCCGCCCCCCGGGCGCGCTCCTTGACCGCACTGATGAATGCCCGCACCGCGGGCAGCGCGACGTCGGCCTCCAGCAGCGCGATGCGGATCTCCCGCGCGGTCGAGTCGATGTCCGCGTCGGACAGCCGGCCCTTCCCGCGCAGGCCGGTGAACACCTTGTCCAGGCGGTCGGAGAGGGTCTCGAACACAGCACGTCCTCAGCAGTCTCGGGCGCGGGCTCGCCGCGCCACCTGTCTCCCAGCGTATCGAGTGGGGAGGTGACGGGGCGGCCCTCCCGCAGGGTCCCGCCGCCAGCCGGCAGGCGGTGGGGGGCGGGAGCCCCGCCCAGAGGCTCACGCCGAGCGTGCGAGGCGTGAGGGAGACGGGGAGTTTTCTCAGGCCGCGCGGGCGGAGCGGACCTCGGCGCGCAGCAGGGCCGTCTGACCGGTGACGATCGCGGTGCCGCAGTCGGCGCACGCCCACTCGGGGCACTCGCCGCCGTCCTCGGTGTGGCCGTCGACGCACGGCGGCTGCACGAAGTCCCGGTCGTCCCCGCAGGACGGGCAGGGCCAGTGGCGGCTCTCCACGAGTCGGCTCCTCTCGGCAGGTGGGACCGGTCCGTCCCCTCTGCCCACGACCGTCGCACGCGGGTACGACAGAACGAGGTAGCTCAGGACGGCGTGTCGGGTCCCGCCGCCACGGCCGGGCCCCGGGTGGCCGCGACGAGGGCCGCGTCGACCCGTTGCCGCTGCTCCGGGTCCACCGGGGAGCCCGAGGGGTCGGCCACGTAGAAGCAGTCGACCGCGTCCCCGCCGAGCGTCTCGATCCGGGCCGACGTGACGTCCAGCCCCTCCGCCGCGATCGCCGCGGTCAGCCGGTAGAGCAACCCGGTCCGGTCCCCCGCGCGCACCTCCACGATCCCGGTCGCCCGCCCGCTGACCTCGTGGTTGTGCCAGGAGATCCGCGGTGGCGCGGAGCGGGTCTCCTGGCGGTAGTCGGCCTCCCGCTGCCGCAGCCGCTCGGGCAGCGAGAGCGTCCCCTCCAGGGCGGCGCGCACGCCGTCGGCGAGGATCTCCGGCACCGGCGCCCGCCCGAACCGGGGCCGCACCGCGAACACGCCGGTGCCGTAGCCGTCGGCCACGGTCATCTTCGCGGCCCGCACGTCGAGCTGGTTCAGCGCGAGCACACCGGCGCAGGTGCTGAGCAGCCCCGGCCGGTCGGGGGCCCCGATCGTCACCTGCTGGCCGTCGGCCACCTCCTCGATGCCGACCGTCACGCCCCGGGTCGCGCCCGGGATGCCCGGCGCGAGCACTGTCGCCTGCGCCCGCGTGGCCGGGTGCAGCACCGGCTCCGGCTCGCTCAGCGGCGCGCCGCCGAGCTGCGCCTGCACCCGGGCCACCAGCGCCGCGACCAGGTGCGCCTTCCACGGTGACCACGCCGACGCGCTCGTGGCCGCGCCGTCGGCCTGCGCCAGCGCGTGCAGCAGGTGCAGCACGGAGGCGTCGCGGCCGATGGTGGCGGCCACCCGATCGATCGTCGCCGGGTCGTCGATGTCGCGCCGGGTCGCCGTCGCCGGCAGCAGCAGGTGGTGGCGCACCAGCGTGCCGAGCGTGGCGACGTCGGCCCCGGCGAAGCCCATCCGCGCGCCGATGGCGGCGGCGATCGGCTCGCCCACCTCGCTGTGGTCACCCGGCCAGCCCTTGCCGATGTCGTGCAGCAGCGAGGCGACCAGCAGCAGGTCGGGCCGGTCGACGTCGCGGGTGAGCTCCGCGGCCGCGGCCGCGGCCTCGATCAGGTGCCGGTCGACGGTGAAGCGGTGCCAGGGGTGCCGCTGCGGCAGCGACCGGATGCGGTCCCACTCGGGCAGCAGGCGGGCGAGCAGGCCCTCCTGGTCCAGCTGCTCCAGCACCGGCACGGCGGACCGGCCGCTGGCCAGCAGCCGGAGGAAGGACCACCGGACCTCCGACGGCCAGGGCTCCGGCACCGGCGGGCTGTGCACGGCGAGCACCTTGAGCGTGTACGGCGACAGGAGCAGGTCGGCCCGGGCGGCGGCCGCTGCCGCCCGCAGGAGCAGCCCGGGGTCGGCGGCCGGCCGGGCGTCCCGCGCGAGCACCACCTCGTCGCCCTGCCGGACGACGCCGTCGGCCAGCGGCTCGCGCCGCACCCGGCGGTAGCGGCCCCGGGGACGGCGGACCAGCCCGGCCTCCACCCGGCGCCACGTCTCGTCGGCGACGAACGCCAGCCGCCGCCCGGCCAGGCTCACCTCGCGCAGCAGCACGTCCTCGTCGGCCAGGCCCAGCGCGGCGGCCACCGCCCGCTGCTCCTGGCGCACCAGGACGTCGGAGGCCCGCCCGGACCGCCGGCGCAGCTCGTCGCGCACGTCGAGCAGGAAGGCGTAGGCCTGCTCGACCTCCGCGGCGGGCTCGTCGGCGAGCTGGGCGGCGGCCGCCGCACGCAGCACCTGCCCCTCGCGCAGGCCGCCGTAGGCCTCCTTCAGGTCCGGTTCCAGCAGGAAGGCGAGCTCGCCCAGGCGGCGGCCGCGCTCGCGCCGCAGGTCGCGCAGCTGCGGCAGGAGCCGGGAGGCGTGCTGCCGCCAGCTGGCCAGGGTCGCCGTGCGCAGCCGGGCGGCCAGCCCGGCGTCGCCGGCCACCAGCCGGGCGTCGAGCAGCCCGAGCCCGGCCTTGACGTCGGTGGAGGCGACGGCGACCGCCTCGGAGACCGAGCGCACCGAGTGGTCCAGCCGCAGGCCGGCGTCCCAGACCGGGTACCAGAGGGCGTCGGCGAGGGCGGCGACCTCCGGCCGGTCCTCGTGCACGAGGACCAGGTCCAGGTCCCCGTGCGGCGGGGGCTCCCGGCGGCCGAGGCTGCCGACGGCGACCAGCGCCACCCCGTCGGTGCCGGTCCGGGGCGGCGTCCCCCCGCGGCGGGTGTGCGACGGCGGGGTGCCGGCCACGGCGTCGTCCAGCAGCCCGGCGAGCCATCCGTCCAGGGCCGCGACGCGTTCCGCGCGGCTCAGGCCCGGCAGCGCCTCGGTGTCCAGCACACATCCCCCTCCGGTGGAGCAACGGTCGGAAGATGCGTCGGCCGGGGCGGTGGAGGAACCCACCACCCCGGCCGACGCGGGCCCCGTCCAGAGGCTCGCCCGAGCGGGCGAGGGATGAGGAGGACGGGGTCCTTCGACTAGAGCGCGTCGTCCCCGCGCTCGCCGGTGCGGACCCGGACGACCTCGTCGATCGTCGTCACCCACACCTTCCCGTCGCCGATCTGGCCGGTGGAGGCGGCCTCGACGACGGCGTCCACGACCCGGGCGGCGTCCAGCTCGCTGACGACCACCTCGATGCGGACCTTCGGCACGAAGTCCACCTGGTACTCGGCGCCGCGGTAGACCTCGGTGTGACCCCGCTGCCGGCCGAAGCCCTGGACCTCGCTGACGGTGAGCCCGGCGATGCCGATCAGCTCGAGGGCGTTCTTGACGTCGTCGAGCTTGAACGGCTTGACGATCGCGGTGACCAGCTTCATGACCTGATCCCTTCCGTGTTCCGGGCCTCGGCGCGCGCCTGGCCGGCCATTGGGGCGGTGGAACCGCTGCTGCCGAGAGAGGCGAGGTCGTAGCCCGACTCGGCGTGCACGACGGTGTCGATACCGGTGACCTCGTCGTCCTCGGTGAGGCGGAAGCCCATCGTCTTCTGGATGACGAATCCGATGACCAGCGTAAGGACGAAGGAGAAGACGAGGACGGCCACCGCCCCGACGACCTGCCGCCAGAGCTGGTCGACGCTGCCGCCGTAGAAGAGGCTCTCCACGCCGGCGGGGGCGTCGGGGTCGGCGAAGAAGCCGATGGCGATGGTGCCCCACAGGCCGCCGACCAGGTGGACGCCGACGACGTCCAGCGAGTCGTCGTAGCCGAGCTTGTACTTCAGGCCCACTGCCAGGGCGCAGAGCGCACCGGCGATCGCGCCGATGACGATCGCGCCGATCGGTGAGACCGCGGAGCACGCCGGCGTGATGGCGACCAGACCGGCGACCACACCGGAGGCGGCGCCCAGGGACGTGGAGTGCCCGTCCCGCATCTTCTCCACCAGCAGCCAGCCGAGGATCGCCGCACCCGTGGCGACGAGGGTGTTGACCCAGACCACCGAGGCGGTGTTGTCGGCGGCCAGCGCGGAGCCGGCGTTGAAGCCGAACCAGCCGAACCACAGCAGCCCGGCGCCGATCATGACCAGCGGCAGGTTGTGCGGCCGCATGGCGTCCCGGCCGAAGCCGCGCCGCTTGCCCAGCACCAGCGCCAGCGCCAGGCCCGCCGCACCGGCGTTGATGTGCACCGCGGTGCCGCCGGCGAAGTCGATCGCGGCCAGGTCGTTGGCGATCCAGCCGCCGACCACGTCGTCGCCGTCGAAGGCGAAGACCCAGTGCGCCACCGGGAAGTAGACGATGGTCGCCCAGATGCCGGCGAAGACCATCCAGGCACCGAACTTGGCGCGGTCGGCGATCGCACCGGAGATCAGCGCGACGGTGATGATGGCGAAGACGGACTGGAAGCCGACGAAGGCCATCGTCGGGAGCGCGGCGTCGGTGTCCTCCATCAGGCCGTTGAGCCCGAAGAACTCGAAGGGGCTGCCGAGGAGGCCCCCACCGATGTCGTCCCCGAACGCGATCGAGTAGCCCCAGAGCACCCAGAGCACGCTGATCAGCGCCAGGGCCCCGAAGCTCATCATCATCATGTTGAGGACGCTCTTCGCGCGGACCATGCCGCCGTAGAACAGTGCGAGGCCTGGGGTCATCAGCAGCACGAGCGACGCACTGGTGAGGATCCAGGCGGTATTGCCGGTGTCGAGCACGGCAACCTCCTGTGTCGGGTCGTCGGCCGGGCGGCCGTATCGGTGAGCTCGCGACCTCCGTGCGAGGAGGGCGACGCGGAGTTCACCGTGCCGGGCCCGTGTTTCCGGCGACGTCGGCGCCACGTTTCGGGGTCGTGAACTCCGCAGCGCGTGTCCCGCCCCCGCGTTGCGGGCGTGTTGCGCCGACCGGACCGTGTGATCCCTCGCACCCTCAGGGCGCGCGAACGCTCCGGCTGCTCACCCCGCCGACCCCGGGGTCACCCCTCGCCGACGAGCCCCTCGGCGAACGCCCTCGGCTCGAACGGCGCCAGGTCGTCGGGGCCCTCGCCGAGCCCGATCAGCTTCACCGGGATGCCCAGCTCCTGCTGCACCCGCACGACGATGCCGCCCTTCGCGGTGCCGTCGAGCTTGGTGAGCACCACGCCGGTGACCTCGACCGCCTCGGTGAACACCCGGGCCTGCACGACGCCGTTCTGCCCCGTGGTGGCGTCGAGCACCAGCAGCACCTCGGTGACCGGCGACTGCTTCTCCACGACCCGCTTCACCTTGCCCAGCTCGTCCATGAGCCCGGACTTGGTGTGCAGCCGCCCGGCGGTGTCGACGACGACGGTGTCCACCTCGGCCTCCATGCCGGTGCGCACCGCCTCGAAGGCGACGGCGGCGGGGTCGCCGCCCTCGCGGCCGCGGACGGTGAGCACGCCCACCCGCTCGCCCCACGTCTCCAGCTGGTCGGCGGCGGCGGCCCGGAAGGTGTCGGCCGCACCGAGGACGACGCTCTTGCCGTCGCCGACGAGCACGCGCGCGAGCTTGCCGACCGTGGTCGTCTTCCCGGCGCCGTTGACCCCCACGACCAGCACCACGCCGGGCCGGCCCTCGTGCCGGGCCGTGCCGAGCGTCCGGTCGAGGTCGGGGCCCAGGACCGCGGCGAGGTTGTCGACGAGGAGCTCGCGCAGCTCGGCCCCGGAGGCGGTGGCCAGCACCATCGACTGGGTGCGCAGCCGCTCGACGATCTGGGTCGTGGCCGCGACGCCGACGTCGGCGGCGAGCAGGGTCTCCTCGATCTCCTCCCAGTCGTCCTCGGTCAGCTTCTCGCGGGCCAGCACTGTGAGCAGGCCCCGGCCCAGCGAGGACTGCGAGCGGGCCAGCCGCGAGCGCAGCCGCACCAGCCGTCCCGCCGAGGGCGCCGGGGTCTCGAACACCAGCCCCGGCTCGGGCTCGGCCGGGGGCAGCTCCACGGTCGGCGGAGCCTCGGGGACCACCGCGTCGGGCTGGTCCTGCAGGCCCAGCCCCGAGGCGGTGGCACCGGTCGGCCGCGGCTGCTCGACCGGCGGAGCGGGGGGCCGGGGGCGGGTCAGCGTCGTGCCGCTGGCGGCGTCGTCGTCGAGCCGCGTCGTCCGCCGGCCACGGCCGACGAGCAGGCTGACCCCGGTGATGAGGGCGACCAGCAGGATCGCGATCGCGATCAGCACGAATTCCATGCCCCGAGTCTTCCAGCCGCCGCCCGGCCGGCACCTGCGGGACACCGGGTGTCCGCAGCCGGGGACGTAGGCCAGGCTGTGCCCATGCCGCCCTCCGTTCCCAGCGCCCCCGCCCTCGTGCTGGGCCCCCTCCTGCGGCACGTCGATCCCGTCTCCGCCACCGTCTGGGTCGAGACGGACCGGCCGTGCGAGGTCGACGTGCTGGGGCGGCGGGCCCGCACCTTCGCGGTGAGCGGCCACCACTACGCGCTGGTGCTGGTGGAGGGGCTCGCGCCCGGCAGCACCACGCCCTACGAGGTGCGGCTCGACGGCGTCGTCGTCTGGCCGACGGCGGGGACCGGCTTCCCGCCCAGCCGCATCCGCACTCCCGGCCGGCCGGGGCCCTTCCGGCTCGCGTTCGGGTCCTGCCGGTACGCCAGCGCCCGGACGGTGGAGGAGTCGGAGGGCATCCCGCCCGACGCCCTCGACCTCTACGCCCGGCAGCTCGCCGCCCGGCCGGAGGACGAGTGGCCCGACGCGCTCGTCCTGCTCGGCGACCAGGTCTACGCCGACGAGCTCACGAAGCGCACCCGCGGCTGGCTGGCCCGCCGCCGGGACCGGGCGCAGCTCCGCCGGGCGCCGCGCGCGCAGGTCGCGGACTTCGAGGAGTACACGCAGCTCTACGTGGAGTCGTGGCGGGACCCGGAGGTGCGCTGGCTGCTCTCCACGATCCCGTCCTCGATGATCTTCGACGACCACGAGATGATCGACGACTGGAACAGCTCGGCCGCCTGGCGGCGGACGATGCGCGCGAAGGACTGGTGGCGCGGCCGGATCACCGGCGGCCTGATCAGCTACTGGGTCTACCAGCACCTGGGCAACCTCAGCCCGCGGGAGCTGGCCGAGAACAAGGTGTGGCGCGCGGTCCAGGACCTCACCGACGCCGCCGGGGACGCGACCGTCGACGCCGAGCCGGTCCTGCGGGAGATGGCCGTCCGCGCCGACGAGGACCCCACGAGCACGCGCTGGAGCTTCGTGCGGCACTGGGGCGACGCCCGGCTGGTCATGGTCGACAGCCGCGCCGGGCGGGTGCTGCAGGAGGACGGCCGGCGCATGCTCGACGACGACGAGTTCGACTGGGTGGAGGCGGCGATGCGGCAGGCCGCCGCCGACGAGGTGCAGCACCTGGTGATCGGGACGTCGCTGCCGTGGCTGCTCCCCCACGCCGTCGACTCGCTCGAGCGGTGGAACGCCACCCTGAACGTGCGCCACCACGGCCGGCTGCGGGGCCGGCTCGCCGAGCTGGTGCGCCAGCTGGCCGATCTCGAGCACTGGGCGGCGTTCGGGCACTCCTTCGACCGGCTCGGCCGCGCGGTGCTCTCGGTGGCCCGGGGCGAGTACGGGCCGGCGCCGGCGACCACCCTGGTGCTCTCCGGCGACGTGCACCACGCCTACTCGGCGGAGGTCGTGGCGCCGGTGGGGCTCACCTCGCGCGTGCACCAGCTCACCGTCTCGCCGCTGCACAACCAGGCACCGCACCCCATCAAGGTCGCCTTCCGGATCGGCTGGAGCCGGCGCGCCCGGCGGCTCACCGAGCGGCTGGCCCGCTGGGTCGGCGCCGAGCCCGCGGGCCTGGAGTGGGAGAAGCAGGCCGGCCCGTACTTCGGCAACCAGATCGGTGAGCTGTTCCTCGACGGCCCGGAGGCCCGCTTCGTGCTCTCCGTGAGCGAGCGGGGCTCCGCTGCCCTGAGCGAGGTCGCCGACATGCAGCTCTCCGAGCCTGAGAGGGTGGCGCGGTGACGAAGCCGGCCCCCGGTCCCGACCAGCCGCCGATCCCGGTCCGCCTGGTCACGTTCAACACCCACCACGGCGTGGGCGCCGACGCCCGCCACGACCTGCCGCGGCTGGCCACGCTGCTGGCCTCGCTCGACGCCGACGTGATCTGCCTGCAGGAGGTCGACCGCCACTTCGGGCCGCGCAGCGAGGACGTCGACCAGGCGCTGCTGCTGTCCCGGGCGCTGGACATGCAGCTCGCGTGGGGGCCGGCGATCGACGAGCAGCGACCGGGCGACCAGCCGCCCCGCCAGTACGGCAACGCCCTGCTGTCGCGGTTGCCGATCCTGATCAGCGACGTCCACCCCCTGCCCGGCAGCGGCGAGCCGCGCAGCGCGCTGCGGACCATGGTGGAGCTCGACGGCGGAGCGCTGTGGATCACCGCGACGCACCTCACCACGCGGTCGGCCGAGGAGCGGGCGGCGCAGGTGGCCGCGCTGGCCGGGCTGCACACCGACGCGATGGAGACCGGCGTCCTGGTCGGTGACTTCAACACCGCACCCGACGCCCCGGAGCTGGACGCGCTGCGGCAGCGGTTCACCGACGCCTGGCGACTGGCCCGCGCCCGCGACGACCAGGGCGCCGGGTGGCGGTTCTGGCAGGCCGACGCCGGTCACACCCATCCGGCGCGGTCGCCGCACCGCCGCATCGACCAGGTCTGGGTGTCGGCCGGGATCGCCGTCGCCGGGGCCCACGTGCTCGATGCCGAGGGCGCCTCGGACCACCTGCCGGTCGTCGTCGACCTGGAGGTCCGCTCCGGGGTCTAGGCATAGGAAGCTCTACCTACGATTCGGGCGCGGATCCGCAGGTAGAGCTTCCTATGCCCTTGGCACGCGCACCGGCGTTAGCCTCGCCGGGTGCGCGAGGTGTACCGGCGCTTCGCCGTGACCGAGGCCGCGATCTCGCCCCTGCACGCACACGTCGCCCGGGCCCTCGCCGGCTCCGACGCTGCGCTGCGTGCCCTCGGGGCGCTGCCGGCGCGCAGGCGGCACCCGGCCCTGGTCCTCGCCGGGCTGCACGACCTCGCCCTCGCCGGACGCGCCCCCGCGCTCGCCGCCGCCTACGCCACCGGGGACGGCGACGCGGCTGCCGCGGCGGCGATCGACACGCTGCTGCGGAGGACCGAGGAGCTCGTGGCCCTGGCCGGGCGCCGGCGGCCGCGCACCGACGGCACCGGCGCCTGCACCGTCCTCCACCCGGCCGTCGCCGAGGCGGCGCACCGGGTGGGCACCGAGGCGGTCGGGCTGGTCGACGTCGACTGCGCGGCGGGGCTCCGGCTCGCCGTCGACCGCGTCGGCATCACCTACGGCGGCGGCCCACCGCTGGGCGACCCGGCGTCCCCGGTGCAGCTGTCCTGCTCGGTCGTCGGCGACCGGCCCGTCCCGGCCCGGCCCCTGCCCGAGGTCGTCGCCCGGATCGGCATCGACCCCGATCCGCTGGACGTGACCGACGCGGACGACGCCCGGTGGCTGCGCGCGTGCCTGCGACCGGACGACGCGGAGCGGCGCGCCCGGCTCGACGCGGAGCTGGCGCTGGCGGCGACGGCCCCACCGGAGCTGCTGCGGGGCGACGCCGTCGAGCTGCTGCCCGAGGCCGTCGCCCGGGTGCCCGCCGACGCCCTCCCCGTCGTCGTCACGGCGTGGGCGCTGTCGCGCCACCCGCCCGAGAGCCGCCTGCGCTTCCTGCACCGCCTCGACGAGGTGGCCGCGCGCCGGCCGGTCGCGTGGGTGTCGGCGGAGGGCGTCGGCGTCGCACCGGGGGTGCCGACGCTCGGCGACCGGCGCGCCTCCGGCCACAGCATCCTCGGTCTGGCGCTGCTCGACGGACCGTCGCTGCGGGTGGAGGCCGTCGGCCGCTGCTGGTCGAGGGGACGCCTGCTGGCCTGGCTGGCCGGGTCCCGGGCACTCGGGAGCCGCTAGGCCGTCTCGAGCTCCCGCAGCCGCTGGCTGATGACGCCGGTGATCCCGTCGCCGCGCATGCTCACGCCGTAGAGCGCGTCGGCGATCTCCATCGTCCGCTTCTGGTGCGTGATGATGATCAGCTGCGAGGTCGACCGCAGCTGCTCCACGAGCACGAGCAGCCGGCCCAGGTTGACGTCGTCCAGCGCCGCCTCGACCTCGTCGAGCACGTAGAACGGCGACGGCCGCGCGCGGAAGATCGCCACGAGCAGCGCGACCGCCGTCAGCGACCGCTCGCCACCCGACAGCAGCGACAGCCGCTTGACCTTCTTGCCCGGTGGCCGGGCCTCCACCTCGACGCCGGTGGTCAGCATGTTCTCCGGGTCGGTGAGCACCAGCCGGCCCGAGCCCCCCGGGAACAGGGTGGCGAAGACCTGCTCGAACTCCCGCGCCACGTCGGCGAAGGCGGCGGCGAAGACGTCGTGGATGCGGCCGTCGACCTCGCGGACGACGGTGAGCAGGTCCCGGCGGGTGGTCTTGAGGTCCTCCAGCTGCGTGGCGAGGAAGGTGTGCCGCTCCTCCAGCGCCGCGAACTCCTCCAGCGCCAGCGGGTTGACCTTGCCGAGCGTGGCGAGGTCGCGCTCGGCCCGGGCCACCCGCCGCTCCTGGACGGCGCGCTCGTAGGGCACCGGTTCGGGTGCCGGCTCCCCCGCCGCCTCCGCCTCGGCCACCTGCTGCGGCGACGGCGGCACCGGCGCGGCCGGCCCGTACTCGCCGAGCAGGGTGGGCAGGTCGACGCCGAACTCCTCGGCCGCCCGGGTCTCCAGCGTCTCGATGCGGTAGCGCTGCTCGGTCCGCGCCACCTCGTCGCGGTGCACCTCGTCGGTGAGCCGGTCGAGCTCCGCGGTGGCCGCGCGCACCCGGCTGCGGACCTCCAGCAGCTCCGCCTCGGCGCCGCTGCGCGAGGACGCCAGCGCGTCGCGCTCGGCCGCGGCGCGGGCCAGGGACCGCTCCAGCGCCGTGAGGGCGGCCTCGGCGTCGGTGCGCACGGCTGCGGCGACCGCCGCGCCGCGCTGCCGTGCCGCCCGTTCGGCCGCGGCCCGCTCGCGGGCGGCCCGCTCCTGCCGGGCCTGCCGGCGCAGGGACTCGGCCCGGCCCTGCAGGGCCCGCGCCCGCTCCTCGGCGGTGCGGACGGCGAGGCGCGCCTCCGTCTCGGCCTGCCGGGCACCGGCCACCTCGGCCCGCAGCCGGTCCCGGTCCTCGGTGGGCGGCTCCTCCTCGACGGGCGCCGCCTCCGCCGCGGCCAGCTGCTCCGCCAGCCGGGTCAGCGTCTCCAGCGCCTGCTCCAGCGCCTGCTCCGCGCGCACGCGGGCGGCCAGCGAGCGCTCGGCCTCCGATGCCGCCGACCGCGCCGCGGCACCCAGCTCGGCCAGCGCCGCCGCCTCCGCAGAGCGGGTGCGGTCGGCGGTCTGGCGGGCGGCGAGCGCCTCCTCGACGGCGGCGGACCGCGCCTGCGCCTCCAGCCTCGCGGCGGCCAGCTGCTCGGCGAGCTCGGCGGCCCGGGCCGACGCGGCGGTCAGCTCGTCGCCCGCCTCGTCGACGCGGGCCCGCAGCTCCAGGTTCGACGGCGCATCGGCCTGCCCGCCCAGCGCCCAGTCGGCGCCGAGGAGGTTCCCGGTCGCGGTGACCGCGCGCACCCGGGGGTGGGTGCGGACCAGCGCGACGGCGGCGTCCAGGTCGGCGACCAGCGCCACCCGCTCCAGTGCCCGGGCCAGCGCCGGGCGCAGCGACTCGGGGGCCTGCACGGCGTCCAGCGCCCACCGGGCCCCGGCCGGCAGCTCCGGCCAGCCGTCCCGCGGGACCGGTGGCAGGCCGCCGGTCACGAGCAGCCCGGCGCGGCCGCCGTCGGTGCGGGTGAGGTGGTCCAGCGCCGCGGCGGCCTCCGCCACCCCGGCGACGACGACGGCCTCGGCCATGCCGCCCAGGGCGGCCGCCACGGCCACCTCGTCGCCGGGGGCGACGGTGAGCTGCTCGGTGACCGGGCCGACGACACCGGGCAGGCCTGCGCCGAGCACCGCGGCGGCGCCGTCGGCGGGGGTGAGCCCGAGGGCGAGCGCGTCGCGGCGCGCCTGCCAGGACGCCCGGTCCCGCTCGGCGGCGCGCTCGGCCTCGGCCAGCTCGGTCACCCGGCGCGCCGCGGCGGCGTGCGCGGCGGCGGCGTCCTCGTGCGCGGCGACCAGGGCGAGGTCGGTGTCCTCCTGCTCGGCGACCTGACCCCGCCGGTCGGCCAGCCGGTCGGCGGCGGCCTCGGCGCGGTCGGTGGCCTCGCGGGCGGCGACGGTGAGCCGCTCGATCTCCGCCTCACCGGCGTGCACGCGGGAGCGCGCCGCGGCGACCTGACCGGAGAGCCGGGCCAGGCCCTCGCGGCGGTCGGCGAGCGCGCGGGCGGCGGCGACCCAGGCCTTCTCGGCGGCGGCCAGGGCCGCCTCCAGCTCGGCCCGGCCGGCCACGACTGCCGCGAGGCGCTCGCGCTCGGCGGCCAGGCCGGCCGCCAGCTCCGTCTCGGTGGCCGCGACCCGGTCGGCCTCGGCGTCCAGCTGGTCCGGGTCGCGCCCGGTCGCGGCAGAGGGGGCGGCGGCCGAGAGGTGCCGGTGCCGCTCGGCAGCCAGCTGGGCGACGCTGCGGAACCGCTCCCCCAGGGCCGAGAGCCGGTACCAGGTGTCGGAGGCCGCCTGCAGGCGAGGCGCGCTCGCCGCCAGGCCGCTCTCCAGCTCGGCCTCGCGCCGGGAGACGACGGAGAGCTCGCGCTCGACGACGGCCCGCCGCTCGCGGGCCGCGGTCTCGTCGGCCACGTCGCGGTCGAGGGCGTCGCGCAGCTGCACCAGGTCGTCGGCGAGCAGCCGGAGGCGCGCGTCGCGGAGGTCGGCCTGGACGCCGGCGGCGCGCCGGGCCACCTCGGCCTGGCGGCCCAGGGGCTTGAGCTGGCGGCGCAGCTCGGCGGTCAGGTCGGCCAGCCGGTCGAGGTTGGCCTGCATGCCGTCGAGCTTGCGGAGCGCCTTCTCCTTGCGCTTGCGGTGCTTCAGGACGCCGGCGGCCTCCTCGATGAAGGCGCGGCGGTCCTCCGGTCGGCCGGAGAGGACGGCGTCGAGCTGCCCCTGGCCGACGATGACGTGCATCTCGCGCCCGATGCCGGAGTCGCTGAGCAGCTCCTGGACGTCGAGCAGCCGCACCTTGTCGCCGTTGATCTCGTACTCGCTCTCACCGGAGCGGTACATGCGGCGGGTGATCGACACCTCGGTGTACTCGATCGGGAGAGCGCCGTCGGAGTTGTCGATCGTGAGCGTCACCTCGGCGCGGCCCAGCGCCGGCCGCCCCGCGGTTCCGGCGAAGATGACGTCCTCCATCTTGCCGCCGCGCAGGCTCTTGGCCCCCTGCTCGCCGAGGACCCAGGAGATGGCGTCCACGACGTTGGACTTGCCCGACCCGTTGGGGCCGACGACAGCGGTGATGCCGGGCTCCAGCCGCAGCGTGGTGGCGGACGCGAAGGACTTGAAGCCCTTGAGCGTCAGGCTGGAGAGGTGCACGGGACGTGGACTCTAGCCCGGTCGCCGCGCGGCCGAGTGCGGCGCGAGGCCGGTGGTGCGCCTGTGACGGATCAGTTCGCGAGCTGGGAGGTCCGAGCTACGCGAGCGCGGGCTCGGCGGTGTCGCCGGTCATCGACAGCAGCTCGTGCGCGATGGCGGCGTCCCGCTGGGCGCGCAGCTCGGCGAGCTCCTGCTCCAGCCGCTGCACCCGGGCCCGCAGGGCTGCGTTCTCCTCGACCACCCGGAGCTCCGCAGGGGTGACGACCGAACCGAACAGGGCCTTGGCCATGGCTGTGACGGCCTTTCGAGAGCGAGAGGGGATGACCGGCGCCCCGGTAGACGGTCGGCGCGGGCTGGATGTTCCCAGGGTGACACCACCATCGGCGCTGGTCAACGGCGACGGGGCAGGGCCCCGTGTCGGGGGGATGTCGGCTTCGTCACGCCGTGGTGAAGCCCGACAGCCCTTCCGGCGTCGCGAAGCGGACGTCGACGTCGGTGACCCGTCCCGGGGCATCCGGGCCGTCGAGGGCAGCGACCACGTCGCGCACGGCCTGCTCCGGCCCCTCGGCGATGACCTCGACCCGGCCGTCGGCTCGGTTGCGCGCGAGCCCGGCGAGGCCTGCGTCGCGCGCCAGGCCGCGCACGAAGGCGCGGTAGCCGACGCCCTGGACGTGGCCGGAGACCAGCGCCTCGACCCGGACGGTCATGCTCGCCGCGCTCTCGGTCGGGGCTGGCAGGTGGGGCAGCTGTAGCTCGAGCGGTTCATGAAGGACTCCCGGCGGATCGGGGTGCCGCAGCGGGGGCACGGCCGGTCCTCCTGCCCGTAGACGGCCAGGAACCGGGAGAAGTAGCCGCTCTGCCCGTTGACGTCGACGTACAGGGAGTCGAACGAGGTGCCGCCCTGGGCGAGGGCCTCCCCGAGCACGTCCCGCACCCCGTCGAGGAGGTCGGCGACCTGCGCCCGGGTGAGCCGGTCGGTGGGCCGGGCGCCGTGCAGGCGGGCCCGCCACAGCGCCTCGTCGGCGTAGATGTTGCCCACCCCGCCGATGAGCGTCTGGTCGAGCAGGGCGCGCTTGACCTCCGTGCGGCGCCGGCGCAGCGCGGCGGTGAACGCGTCGACGTCGAAGGAGGGGTCGAGCGGGTCGATCGCGATGTGCGCCAGCCGCGACGGCACCCCGCCCTGCTCGGGCACGTCCTCCACCGCCAGCCCCCCGAAGGTGCGCTGGTCGACGAAGCGCAGCTCGCGCCCCCGGTCGGTGAAGGTGAAACGGGCCCGCAGGTGGGTCTCGTCGGGGGCGGACGGCTTCTCGACGAGCAGCTGGCCGCTCATGCCGAGATGCCCGACGAGCGCCTGCCCGGTCGGCGTCCCGTCGGCCTCGGCCAACGGCAGCCACAGGTACTTCCCCCGGCGGTGGGCGGCGGTGAGGGTGCGCCCGGTGATCGCCGCCACGAAGTGGTCGGCGCCCTCCAGGTGCCGGCGGACGGCCCGCGGATGGTGCACCTCGACGGTGGCCACGGTGCGCCCCGCCACCCACTGCTCCAGCCCCCGGCGCACGACCTCCACCTCGGGCAGCTCGGGCACGGGGTTACTCCTCCGAGAGCGAGCGCCAGGCGGCCTCGGCGGCCTCCTGCTCGGCGGCCTTCTTGGTGCGGCCCGCGCCGGTCCCCCGCACGATGCCGGCGAGCAGCACCTCGGCCCGGAACGTCTTGGCGTGGTCGGGACCGTCGTCGTCCACCTTGTAGACGGGCGCCCCGAGCCCCTGCGCCGCCCCGAGCTCCTGCAGGCTGGTTTTCCAGTCGAGGCCGGCGCCGCGGGTGGCCGCCTCGACCAGCAACGGGTCGAACAGCCGGTGCACCACGGCGGAGGCGGTGTCCAGCCCGCAGCCCAGGTGCACCGCGCCGATGAGGGCCTCCATCGCGTCGGCGAGGATCGAGTCCTTCTCGCGGCCGCCGGTGGTCTCCTCACCCCGGCCGAGCAGCAGGTGCGGGCCGAGCCCGCCGTCGCCCAGGCGCCGGGCGACCCGGGCCAGCGACGTCATGTTGACCACCGAGGCACGCAGCTTGGCCAGCTGCCCTTCGGGGAGGTCTGGCTGGCTGCGGTAGAGCTCGTCGGTGACGATGAGCCCGAGCACCGAGTCGCCCAGGAACTCAAGGCGCTCGTTGGTCGGCAGGCCACCGTTCTCGTAGGCGAACGACCGGTGGGTCAGGGCGAGCGGCAGGAGGCCACCCGGCAGCGCGACGCCGAGCGCGTCGAACAGCCAGGTGGCGGCGCGCTCGGCGTGCTCCGCACCGCCCGGAGGCGCCGCGGGGACGCGACCGTCGACGGCATCCCCGTCAGGATGCCGAGCGGCGGCCGTCGTCCCCATGGCGGTGCGGGTGTGCGAGATCAGACCGACAGGACCTGGCGGCCGTCGTACTGCCCACAGGTCGGGCAGGCCTGGTGCGGGGGCTTGAGCTCGCCGCAGGCGCGGTTCGGGCACGGCGACAGGGTCGGCGCGCTGGCCTTCCACTGCGACCGGCGCATGCGGGTGTTGGCACGCGACATCTTCCGCTTCGGAACGGCCACGATCAGTTCTCCTCTGGGGTGGTGGATTCGCCGGGGGTGCCCGGCGAGGAAGCAGTGGTGCCGAACTTCGCCGCGAGGCCCGCCCAGCGGGCGTCGACGACCTCGTGGGCGTGATCGGCGGGGAGATCGTCCAGGCGCTGGCCGCAGTCGACGCACAAGCCGGAGCAGTCCTCGGTGCAGACCGGGGCCAGCGGGAGGCTCAGGACGACGACGTCGCGGGCGAGCGGCTCCAGGTCGAGGAAGTCGCCCTCGATCCGGCGCACCTCGTCCTCCTCGCTCGTCGCCTCCGTGGTGCTGCCCGCGTAGGCGTACAGCTCCTGGACGTCGAGGCGGAGGACGTCCTCGATCGGCTCCAGGCAGCGCGCGCAGGAGCCCGCGACCGGGACCGAGAACTCGCCGGTGACCAGCACGCCCTCCATGACCGACTCCAGACGCAGGTGCAGGTGGACGTCGGCGGCCTCGGGCACGCCGAGCAGCTCGACCCGCCAGTCACCGGGAGCCGGCGCGGTCCGATCCAGCTCCTGCATCGACCCCGCCCGCCGGCCCAGCTCCCGGAGGTCGACCTTCCAGGGGTTGGCGGCGGGACGCCGGTCCTCGTGAGGCACGGCGCCGGAGCGGTTCGGCGAAGCAGCAGGCATGTCGGTACTCGCGGTCGGGAGCGGGAGGGGTGGACGGCCGGGCGTGAAGCCGACGGCCGGACCAGGGATCGAGACTACCCGATCCCCGCCACCGACCGGGGCCAGGGACCGGAACGGCCGCCGTCCAGGGACCCGCCCCGAGCGTGCGAGGGGTGGGGAGGACGGTGGTCCTTCACCTACTCCCGGAGGGTGCTGCGGGCCTTGTCCACCGAGCGCAGCATCCGCTCCAGCGTCACCCCGAACTCGGCCAGCCTGCTGTCGACGTACTCGTCGACCTCCGCCCGCATCCGCGCGGCCTCGGCGTGCGACTGCTCGCCGAGCTCGTCGGCGCGGGTGACCGCGGAACGGTAGACCTCGGTCTCGGTGATGAGCCGCTCGTGCTCGGCGTGCGCCTCGGCGATGAGGGCGGCCCGGTGCTGCTGGCCCTCGGCGACCAGCGCCTCGGCCTCGGCCTCCGCCTCCAGCAGGATCTGCTCGGCGTCGGTCTGGGCCTGGGCCAGCAGCTCGTCGCGCTGCCGCCGGGCCGTGCCGACGATCTCGTCGCGCTGCCGCTTGGCCTGGGCGAGGAGCTGCTCGCTGTCCGCGCGGGTCCGGCCGGTGAGCCGCTCGGCCTCGGCCTGCGCCTGCTGCAGGATCTCGGTGCGCTGCTCGACGATCGCACCGGCGGCCTGCACGTCCTCGGGGAGCGACTCGCGCAGGTCGTCGAGCAGGTCGAGCACGTGGTCGCGCGGCACCATGCAGGAGCTCGACATGGGCACGCTTCGGGCGTTCTCGATGACCGTGGTCAGCTCGTCCACGGTCTCGTAGAGGCGGTAGACGACCTCGGTGGTGTGGCCGCGCCCGGGCCGGGTCACGAGCGCCCCTCCCGGGCCCGCTCGCGCAGCCGGTCGTCGACGGCCTTGGGCACCAGCCGGGAGACGTCGCCGCCGAAGGTCGCGATCTGCTTGACCAGGCTGGAGGAGAGGTGGCCGACCTGCGGGGCCGTCGGCACGAACAGCGTCTCGACGGCGGCGAGCTCCCGGTTCATCTGCGCCATCTGCAGCTCGTACTCGAAGTCGCTCACCGCGCGCAGACCCTTGACGATGACCGGGATGTCGTGCGCGCGGCAGTAGTCGACCAGGAGGCCCTGGAAGCTGTCGACCCGCACGCTGGGCAGGTCGGCGACGGCCTCCCGGAGCAGCTCCATGCGCTCCTCGACCGAGAACAGCCCCGCCTTGCCGGGGTTGACCAGCACGGCCACGACCAGTTCGTCGTAGAGCCCGGCGGCCCGGTTGATGACGTCGACGTGCCCGTTGGTGACCGGGTCGAAGGAACCTGGGCAGACGGCACGCCTCACGGACGCCGACCGTACCGGAGCACGGCCTCGCCGTAGCGTCGCTCGCGCAGACCTTCCAGGGGTGTCGGCCACTCCCACTCCCGTTCCCGGCTGGACCGCTCGACCACGACCACGCCTCCGGGGGCCAGCCACTCCCCCGCCACCAGGGCGCTGAGCACCTCGCGGACCTCCTCGGCCGGCGTGGCGTAGGGCGGGTCGGCGAGCACGACGTCGAAGGCCTGCGGGGCCGGGCCGGTGACGACGGCGGGGACCGAGCCCGCCACCACCCGCCCGCCGGGCAGGCCGACGGCGGCGAGGTTGGCCCGCAGCACGGGGAGCACCTTCGGGCCCGACTCGACGAACACCACGGTGGCCGCGCCGCGGGAGAGCGCCTCCAGGCCCAGCGCGCCGGAGCCGGCGTACAGGTCCAGCACCGCGGCCCCGTCGAGGTCGACCAGCGTGCCGAGGGAGTTGAACAGGGCGCCGCGGGCCTTGTCCCCGGTCGGGCGGACCCCCGCCGGCGGCACCTGCAGGCGCCGGCCCCCGGCGAGCCCGGCGATCAGCCTCGTCACTCCCGCCTCACGCCTTCTCCAGCCACTCGGCGCGCTCGTCGCTGGCGAGGGCTGCGACCTCGGCGGCGAGCCCGGGGTGGTCGGCCAGCCCCCGCTCGGTGGACAGCAGGGTGGTCGCCTCGGCCCGCGCCTCGGCGATGAGCTCCTCGTCCTCCAGGAGCGAGAGGAGCTTGATGCCCGACCGCCGGCCGGACTGGGCAGCGCCGAGGACGTCGCCCTCCCGCCGGGTCTCGAGGTCGAGCCGGGCCAGCTCGAAGCCGTCGGAGGTCGACGCGACCGCCGCCAGCCGCTGCCCGGTCGGCGACGCCGACGGCGCCTCGGTCACCAGCAGGCACAGCCCGGCGTGCTGTCCCCGGGCCACCCGGCCGCGCAGCTGGTGCAGCTGGCTGACGCCGAACCGGTCGGCGTCCATCACCACCATGACGGTGGCGTTCGGCACGTCGACGCCGACCTCGACGACGGTGGTGGCCACGAGCACGTCGATCTCCCCCGCGGCGAAGTCGCGCATGACGCCGTCCTTCTCCTCGGGGGTCATCCGCCCGTGCAGGACGGCGAGGCGCAGCCCGGCCAGCGGGCCGGCGCGCAGGGCGTCGGCGACGTCGAGGACGGCCAGCGGGGGCCGGCGGTCGCTGCGGCCGTCCTCGTCGGGCGGTGCGCCGTCGGCGTCCTCGGGCTCCTCGTCGGCGCCGGCCTTGTCCTCCTCGACGTCCCCGATGCGGGGGCACACCACGTAGGCCTGCCGGCCCGCGGCGACCTCCTCGCGGAGCCGCTCCCACGCCCGGTCGAGCCAGCCGGGCTTCTCCACGACCGGGACGACGGAGCTGGCGACACCCCCGCGACCGCTGGGCAGCTGCCGGAGGGTGGAGGTCTCCAGGTCCCCGTAGACGGTCATCGCCACGGTCCGCGGGATCGGCGTGGCGGTCATGACGAGCACGTGCGGGGGCCGGCTCCCCTTGGCCCGGAGGGCGTCCCGCTGCTCCACGCCGAAGCGGTGCTGCTCGTCGACGACGACCAGCCCGAGGTCGGCGAACTCGACGCCCTCCTGCAGCAGGGCGTGGGTGCCGACGACGATGCCGGCCCGCCCTTCGGCGACCTCGGCGCGGGCCTCGCGGCGGGCGGCGGCCTTGAGCGAGCCGGTGAGCAGGGTGACGCGGGTGCCGGCGGGGTCGCCGTCGAGCTCGCCGGCGCGGCCCAGCGGCCCGAGCAGGGCGCGGATGCCGCGGGCGTGCTGGGCGGCGAGCACCTCCGTCGGTGCGAGCAGCGCGGCCTGGCCGCCGGCGTCGACGACCTGGGCCATCGCCCGCAGGGCGACCACGGTCTTGCCCGACCCGACCTCCCCCTGCAGCAGCCGGTGCATGGGCTGGTCGCGGTCCAGCTCGGCGGCCAGCTCCTCGCCCACCTCCCGCTGCCCCTCGGTCAGCGCGAACGGGAGCGCCGCGTCGACGGCGTCGAGCAGGCCGCCGGGCCGGCGGGGCCGCGCGGTGCCCGGCTCCAGGGCGGCGGCCCGGCGGCGGGCGGCCAGCGTGAGCTGGAGGGTGAGCGCCTCGTCCCACTTCAGCCGGCGCTCGGCGCGCTCGACGTCCCGGCTGGTGGTGGGGCGGTGGATGTCGAGCAGGGCCGCGGGCAGGGACAGCAACCCGTGCCGGGTGCGGATCTCCTCGGGGAGCGGGTCGGTGACCAGGTCGGCGAGGTTGCCCGCGCCGCCGAGCAGCAACTTCACCGACTTCTGGATGACCCAGCTGGAGACGTCCTTGCTCGCCGGGTAGATCGGCACGAGCTCGCGCGCCCAGTCGTCGTCGTCATCGTCGCCGCTGAGCAGGTGCATGTCGGGGTGCGTGAACTGCAGCTTGCCCTGGTAGCTGCCGACCGTGCCGGCGAACATGCCCCAGACGCCGGGCGCCAGGCGGGCGTGCTTGTGGCTGAAGAAGACCAGCTTCATGGTGCTGGCGCCGTCGCCGACGGTGACCTCGGTGATCGTGCCGCGGCGCTGCCGCATGGGCCGGGTGCTCACGGTCTTCACCTGGGCGAGCACCGTCACCCGGTCGCCCGGCTGCAGGTCGTCCAGCCGGGCCATCTCCCCGCGCCGCGCGTAGCGGCGGGGGTAGTGCCGCAGCAGGTGGCGGACCGTGTGCAGGCCCAGCTGCTCGGCCATGCCGGTGGCGGTCTTGGGTCCCAGCACCCGCGCCAGCGGGGTCTCCAGGGTCACCGCCACGTCACTCGACCCCGATCTGCAGCGGGATCGAGCTGGGGCCCCCGCCGTAGCGGACCACCTCGACGGTGGGGTGCACCGTCGCGAGGTGGTGGCAGACCGAGTCGCCGAGCGCCTCGTCGGGGCCGACGACCAGGGTGGCCATCTCGCCGCCCGCCGAGAGCAGCCGGTCGAGCAGGTCGCAGGCGACGGCGGCGAGCTCCGCGCCGATCACGACGACGTCCCCCTCGGCGGAGCCGAGCACGTCGCCCGGCCGGCAGCGGCCGGCGGAGGTGAGCGCCTCCTGGTCGGCGACGGTGAGCTCGGCCCAGCGGGTGGCCGCCGCGGCCTCGGCCATGGTGATGACGTCGTCACCGAACCGCTGCTGCGGATCGGCGACCGCCACCGCGGCCAGGCCCTGCACCGGGGAGCGCGTGGGCACGACGCCGACCTCCCGCCCGGCCTCCCGCGCCCGGGTGGCCGCCCGGGCGGCGAGCGCGTGCAGGCCGGCGTCGTTCGGGAGCACCACCACCTCCTGGGCGGCGGCGGCGACGATCTCCTCGTACAGGTCGTCCTCGGTGACCCCACCGGCGTCGCAGACGACGACGCGGACGCCCTCGGCGCGGAAGAGCTCAGCCAGGCCGTCGCTGTGCACCGCCGCGACGGCCGCGCGCAGGCCGGGCACCGGCGCGGCCGGGGGCACCGGCGCCAGCGGGGTGACCGTGATGCGGTGCGGCCGGCCGGCCTCGATGCCCGCCTCGATGGCGGCACCGACGTCGGAGACGTGCACGTGGACGTTCCACTCGCGGCCGGTCGGCGTGTCCACGCCGACGACGACGAGGCTGTCGCCGAGCTCGGCGAGGCGCTCGTGCAGCCGGGCGACCGCCGTCTCGTCGGCGTCGGCGAGGAGGTACTGCACCTCGCTGCCCGGGCCGGGCGGCGGCTGGTGCGGGGCGTGCTCGACGCCGTGCCGGTGGGGCCGGCGCCCGTCGCGGCGGGCCAGCGCCGGGCGGACCGGCTGCACGCCGGTGACGGTGCGCACGAGGGCGTCCAGGACGATCGACAGACCGGCTCCCCCGGCGTCGACGACGCCCGCCTCGCGCAGCGCGGCGAGCTGGCCGGGGGTCCCCTCCAGGGCGCGCCGCGCACCGTCGGCCGCGGCCAGGACGACGTCCGCCACCGCTGCGCGCCCCTCGTCGACGGCCGCCACGGCCGCCTCCCCGGCGGCCCGGGCCACGGTGAGGAAGGTGCCCTCCTCGGGGTCGGCGACGGCCGTGTAGGCGCTCTCGGCGGCCTTGTGCAGCGCGGCGGCGAAGGCCGGGCCGTCGGCCGGTGGCTCGCCGGCGAGCTGGTCGGCCAGCCCGCGCAGCAGCTGGGCGAGGATGGTGCCGGAGTTGCCACGGGCGGACAGGACCGCGCCACGGGCCACGACCGCCCAGCCGGACTCCCCCGGGGCCGCCGCGTCCAGCGCCGCGCGGGCGCCCTCGGCGGTGTGCAGGAGGTTCGTGCCGGTGTCCCCGTCGGGCACGGGGAAGACGTTGAGGTCGTCGAGCCGCCCCCGGGAGTCGGACAGCGCCTCGACCGCGGCCCGGCACCACTGACCGACCGCGGCGTCGTCCAGCGCCGTCAGCACGGGAGCAGGCTACCCACCGGTGCCGACACGGCCCGGCCTCGTGCGCGGCGGGCCCCCGTCCGGAGGGTGCCGCGACATCACCTCCGCGGAGCGGTTAGACTGCTGGACGGTCTTGATGCGGGTGCTGCCTTGCCCCGCCGTCTGTGAACGATTCTTTCTGGGAGTGATCCACCGTGGCTGCCGTGTGCGATGTGTGTGGCAAGGGCCCCGGTTTCGGTATGTCGGTGTCGCACTCGCACCGCCGCACGCCGCGCCGTTGGAACCCGAACATCCAGTCCGTGCGGGCGCTGATCGCCCCCGGCAACCGTCGCCGGATCAACGCGTGCACCTCGTGCATCCGCGCCGGCAAGGTCGCCCGCGCCTGACGCCGGGCCCCCGCGGGGGCTCGTGAACCACCACCGAGGAGCCCCGGAGGTCGTCGACCTCCGGGGCTCCTCGCGTGCACCTCAGCGCCCGATGCCGCGTCCCCGCGCCGCGGTCACCACCAGATCCACGACGGTGTCCAGCGGGAGCTCGGTGCTGTCCACGACCAGGTGGTAGTGGCCGGCCGCGGCCGGGTCGCAGCGGTAGAAGTGCCGCACGTACGCCTCCCGCGCCCGGTCGTTGGCGGCCATCTCGCGCGCCACCTCCTCGCGGGGCCGCCCCGACCGCGCGACCGCCGCGGCCAGCCGCCGGTCCCGCGGCCCGTCGAGCCGGACGTGCAACGCGTCGGTCCGGTCCCGCAGCACCATCGCCGCGGCGCGGCCGAGCACCACCCCGCCGCCACCCGCCGCGATCTCGGCGAGCACCCGCTCGGTCTGCTCCCGGTAGGCCCGCGCGTCGGGCAGCGGCGCCCCGGGCACGACCCCGCCCACCGGGTCGGGCATCGTCCCCAGCGAGGCGACCAACCGCCAGAGTCCGCGCACGACCGTCTCGTCGTTGGCCTCGGCCTCCTCCACCGGCACCCCCAGCCGTCCGGCCACCTGGGCGGGGATCGCCCGGTCGTGGAACGGCAGGCCCAGCTGCGCGGCCACGGCAGGCCCGACCTCCGCTCCCGCGGCGCCGTAGGGCGCCGAGATGGTCACGATGCCCACGTCGCCTCCTCCCCGCTCCCGGGGAGCGGCAGGTCCTTGCCGAGGAACACGGCCTCCGGCGAGCAGGCGTAGACCCCGTACCCCTGGACGGGGTCGTAGCCCAGCTCCCGGTACAGCGCGACCGCCTCCGGCTGCCGCTGGCCCGTGTTGAGCACCACCGACCGGTGGCCGGCTCGGGCGGCGGTGGCCTCCAGCTCCGCCATGAGCACCTGCGCGAGCCCGCGGCGGCGGAACGCGGGCGCCACGTAGACCCGCTTGATCTCCACACCGCCCGGCGGGTAGACGCGCCACGCTCCGCACCCCGCCGCCGCGCCGTTCATCTCGGCCACGAGGAAGAGCCCGGCCGGCGGCAGGAACTCGGCGGGGTCGACGACGGCCTCGTCCCGGCCGCCGTACCGGCGCACGTACTCCTGCTGGACGGCCTCGACCAGCTCCTGCGCCACGGGGTCGTCGTAGGGCACCGGCCGCAGCCGGGCCACCGATCCGTCCCGCAGCACCCGGTCAGCCGAAGTGGACATGCCCCGCCCGCTCCGCTCCCAGGGCCGCCAGCACGTCCGCGGCGGCCACCCCGTCCACCCGCACCCCCGGCCGTGGCTTGCCCGGGCGCACGACGCCGATCGCCGTCCACCCCGGCGGGAGCGCCACCTTCCGCGGGAACGTGGCCACCAGCGCGTGGTCCTCCCCACCGGTGAGCACCCACACCAGCGGGTCCACGCCCAGCGCCGACCCCACCTGCTGCAGCGGCCCCACGGGCTCCAGGCACGCCTCCGCGAGGGCGCCGCGGTCCAGGTCCATGACGACGCCGCTCGCCTCGGCCAGGTGCCCGGCGTCGGCCAGCAGCCCGTCGCTCACGTCGCACATCGCGGTGGCACCGGCGTCGGCCGCCACCGGACCCGACACGTACGGCGGGGTCGGGCGGCGGTGCGCGTGCACGACGGCCAGCGGGCTGGTGAACCCCCGGCGCAGCACCGCGAGGCCGGCCGCCGACCACCCCAGCCGCCCGGCCAGCGCCACCACGTCGCCGGGACGGGCGCCCGAGCGCAGCACCGGCGCCCGTCCCCCGAGGTCGCCCAGCGCGGTCACCGACACGACGATGCCGGCGCTGTCGGGGGCGGACGCCACCGTGTCCCCGCCGACTACGGCTGCCCCCGAGCCCGCGCACTCCTCCGCCAGGCCGGTGGCGAGCCCCTCCAGCCAGCTGGTGGGGGTGTCCGGCGGGCAGGCCAGCCCGACCACCAGCGCCGTCGTCCGGGCGCCCATCGCGGCGACGTCGGCCAGGTTGGCCGCGGCCGCTTTGTGCCCGACGTCCTCCGCCGAGGACCAGTCCCGCCGGAAGTGCCGGCCCTCCACGAGGACGTCGGTTGTCACCACGACGCGCTGGTCGGGCGTGCGCAGCACCGCGGCGTCGTCGCCGGGGCCGACGTCGGCCGCCGGGGCGGTGCCGGACCGGGCCAGCACGCGGGAGATCACGCCGAACTCCCCGACGACCCGCACGGTGTCGGCCGGATCACCGCGCGGGACCAGGGGACGGGGTCGGCTCATCGATGCTCTCCAGTCACTGCGGTAGGTTGCCGACGAGTCCGCCAGCCGGCGGGGACGACGTCTCGGCACTGTTGCCGGAGGAAGGATCTCCCGTGGTCCACGCCTACATCCTCATCCAGACCGAAGTCGGCAAGGCCGCCCAGGTCGCCTCGACGATCAGCGAGATCAGCGGCGTCACGAAGGCCGAGGACGTCACCGGCCCGTACGACGTCATCGTGCGCGCCGAGGCGGACACCGTCGACGAGCTCGGTCGGCTGGTGGTCGCCCGGGTGCAGTCGGTCGACGGGATCACCCGGACGCTGACCTGCCCGGTCGTCAACATCTGAGCGCTCGCCCCGTGGACCCGCTGCGCCGGGCCGCGATCCTGATCACGGCGATCACGCTGCCGGTGGTGATCGCGCTCGTCGTGCTGGTCAACGTGCGCGGCGAGGAGCCGGCCTCCGCACCGGAGGGCCCGGCCGAGATCGAGGGCGCCGCCCCGGTCCGTCCCGAGGACCTCCCGGTGCTCGAGGTGGACACACCGGAGATCACCCCCGAGGCCGAGGCGCACTGCCCCGCGCTGATGGAGAACCTGCCGCTGGAGCTGGCCGGGGAGCCGTCGCGCCGGGTGCGGTCCGAGAGCCCCTTCGTCTACGCCTGGGGCGAACCGGCTGCGGTCCTCACCTGCGGCGTCCAGCGGCCGGAGGGGTGGACCGTCGGCGCGTCGGCCATCCAGATCAACGGTGTCCAGTGGCACGTCGACACCAGCGACCCCGACGCCACGGTCTGGACGGCGGTGGACCGCCCGGTCTACGTCGAGATGCGGCTGCCCGCCGGCGTCGACAGCGCACCGGTCACGGCGCTGACCGTGCCGCTGGCCGAGGCGCTCCCCTACCAGGAGCCGACACCCGGCCCCTGAGCCCGCAGGAGCGCTCACCCGGGCGGCAGCAGGTCCAGCTGCGTCTCCAGCACGGCGCCGACCTCCCGCACCGCATCGGGGACCGATCCGGCCACGGCGGTCACCGACACGCTGAAGACGCCGTGCCAGCACCACGCGAAGGCCGCCGGGTCGACCAACCCCGCCGCCGGCACGGGCGCGTCCACGGTGAGCAGCCGGCAGTTGGCGGGCAGCTCGGGTGGGTCGACGCTGAGGACGCCCCCGTACAGCTCGGCGTCGTTGCGCGCCAGGTTCTCGGCGTAGGCCCGGGCACCGGCCCGCTGCTCGAACTGGTCGACGAACACGCCGGTCATCGGGCCGGACTCCCGGCCCCAGAAGCGCTCCCACCCGTACCGGTAGCCGTAGCTCTCCAGCACCGCGAGCTCGCGCTCCGGGTCGGGCGCGTAACCGGCGACGTCCTCCAGCCGCTTGGGTCCGGCCGGTGGCTCCAGCTCCTCGTCGCGCAGGCGCGGCAGCCCCGAGGGCACCTCCCGGACGATGAGCTCCTCGAGCTCCGCCGGGGAGGACGGCCGGTCCGACGGCGGCCCGGCGGTGGCGACGCCGTCGACCGTGCGCCCGCACCCGCTCAGCAGCGCGGCGGCGACCACGACCACGGGGACGACCCCGGACCGGGTGGCGGCCGCGTTCCGCGGAGCCGGCCGCCCCGCGGTCACCGGCCCGGCCGCGCACCGCCGGCGAGCGCCCCGCTCACCAGGCGGTCCACCAGGTCGGCGAAGTCCACGCCGGTGGCCGCCCACATGCGGGCGAACATCGAGATCGGGGTGAACCCCGGCATCGTGTTGACCTCGTTGATCACCAGACGGTCCGCGCCGTCGGGGCCGGTGCCGAGGAAGAAGTCGACCCGGGCCAGCCCGCGGCAGTCCAGGGCGAGGTAGGCGCGGCGCGCGGCGGCCTGCACCGCGGCGAGCTGCTCCGGGGTGAGGTCGGCCGGGATGTCGAACTCCGCGGCGTCGTCGAGGTACTTGGCCGCGAAGTCGTACCAGTCGACGCCCGGCCGCAGCCGGATCTCGGCGGGCAGGCTCGCCTCGGGCAGCCCCGAGCCGCGGGCGGCGAGGACGCCGCACTCGATCTCCCGACCGGGGACGGCCGCCTCCACGATCACCTTCGGGTCCACCGCGGCGGCCGCCGCGACGGCCGCCGGGAACTGCGCCCAGTCGGTGACCTTGCTGATGCCGATGCTGGACCCGGCCCGGGCCGGCTTCACGAAGACCGGCAGGCCGAGGCGCTCCCGCCCGGCCTCGCTGAGCACCGCCGGGTCGGCGCAGACCGCGCCGTGCTCGTCGCGCAGGACGACGTGTTCGCCCTGCGGCAGGCCGGCCGCGGCCAGGAGCTTCTTGGTGAACTCCTTGTCCATGGAGGCGGCGCTGGCGAACACCCCCGAGCCCACGTAGGGCAGCCCGGTCATCTCCAGCAGCCCCTGGACCGTGCCGTCCTCGCCGAAGGCGCCGTGCAGGACCGGGAAGACGACGTCGACCTCGGTGAGCGCCCGGCCGACCGCCGCACCGGGCTCCAGGACGGCCAGCCCGCGCGCCTCCGGGTCACCGACCAGCGAGACCGCCGTGCCGCCGGTGACCTCGGGCAGCGCGCCGTCGGTGAGGGCGAGCTGCTGGCCGGCGTCGGGGAGCACCCAGCGCCCGTCCTTGGCGATGCCGACGGGGACGACCTCGTAGCGGTCCGGGTCGAGCGCGGCCATCACGCTGCCGGCGGAGATGCAGGAGATGGCGTGCTCCTCGCTGCGCCCCCCGAAGACGACGGCCACCCGCACCTTGCCCTGCTGTCCGCTCATTGCCGCGACCCTAACCGAGGCCGCGTTCCGGGCCCCGCCGCGTCGTCGGTGCACGGCTCGGCCCGCCGGGTCGAGCGTGGTGTGGCAGCCTCGTCGCCGTGCACGACGACCCAGCCCACCAGACCGCACCCGGGGCGGTGCGCACCAGCGACGGGACCGGGCACTCCCGGCGCCTGCGCCTGGCCGGCGCGGCGGTGCACCTGTACACCGCCAGCGGCTCGGTGCTCGGGCTGCTCATCGTCCTGGCCGCCTTCGACGGCGCCGTGGAGACGGCCCTGTGGCTGATCCTCGCGACGCTGTTCGTCGACGGCACGGACGGGATGCTGGCCCGGCGCACCCGGGTCAAGCAGACGATCCCCTGGTTCGACGGCGCCCGGATGGACGACATCGTCGACTACCTGACGTACGTCTTCGCACCCGTCGTGCTGCTCTGGACGACCGACCGGCTGCCCGGCGGCGCCCTCGGCTGGGTCCTGGCCGCGCTACCGCTGCTCGCCTCCTGCTACCAGTTCTGCCGGACCGACGCGAAGACCGAGGACCACTACTTCCTCGGCTTCCCCAGCTACTGGAACGTGGTCGCGTTCTACGCGATCATCCTGGACGTCGGCACCACCGGTGTCGGCATCGCGCTCGCGGTCCTGACGGTGCTGGTCTTCGTGCCGGTCAAGTACGTCTACCCGTCCCGCACCAAGCTGCTCCGGGGGCTGAACCTGGGGCTGGCGACGGTCTGGCTGGTCGCCTCCGCGGTGCTGGTCGTCCAGTACCCCGACCCGCACCCGCTGGTGGTCGCGCTGAGCATGGCCTACCTCGCCTACTACTTCGGCGTCAGCATCTGGCTCACCGTCGCGGGCAACCGCCGCCGGTCGTCGTCAGCCGAGGGCGTCGAGCGCGTGGGATAGGTCGGCGACCAGGTCGGCGGTGTCCTCGATCCCGCAGGACAGCCGCACGAAGCCCGCGGGCACCGCGTCCCCACCCCACTGCGCGCGCCGGTCGATCGTGCTGTGCACACCGCCGAAGCTCGTCGCCGCGGCCCACAGCCGGCTCTCCGCCAGCAGCCGGGCGACCGCGGTCTCGTCGGCCAGCTCCGCGGACACCACGCCGTTCGGGCGCAGCATCTGGCGCGCGGCCAGCGCGAACGACGGGTCACCCTCGCGCCACGGCCAGCGCAGGTTCGTGACGGCCGGGTGCCCCGCCAGCAGCTCGGCGACCGCCGCCGCGTTCGCCGCCTGACGGGCCAGCCGGAGGTCCAGGGTGCTCATCGACCGGTGCCCGAGCCAGGCCTCGAACGGCCCCGGCGTGCTGCCGGTGCGGTCGCGGAAGCCCTTCACGGCCGCGTACAGCTCCTCGTCGGTCACGGTCACGTGCCCGAGCAGCACGTCGCTGTGGCCGGTGAGCGCCTTGGTGTCGCTGCCCACGGTGAGGTCGGCCCCCAGCGCCAGGGGACGCTGACCCAGCGGGGTGGCGGTGGTGTTGTCGACCGCGACCAGCGCGCCCGCGGCGTGGGCGGCCGCGGCCACGGCGGCGATGTCGCAGACGTCCAGCTGCGGGTTGCTCGGCGTCTCCAGCAGCACCATCCGGGCGCCCGCGAGCCCCCCGTCGGCGGCGACGCGCCCGATCTCCGGCGTGGGCACGTACTGCACCTCGATGCCGAAGCGGGCGAGCTCCTCGGCGGCCAGCAGGCGGGTCGTGTAGTACCCGTCCGACGGCAGCACGACTCGGTCACCGCTGCGGGTGGGGGCCAGCACGGCGGCGGTCAGCGCCGCCATCCCGGTGGCGAAGGACAGGCAGCGCCCGCCGTCGAGCTCCCCGACGGCGGACTCGAAGTGCCGGAGCGTCGGGTGCTCGGTCCGCGCGTAGGCGTCGTTCCCGCCCGCACGCGGGGGCTGGTCACCGAGGTGGAAGGGGGCGGCGAACACCGGCGAGGGCCGCATCGGCTCGCCCGGCGCCGCGGGCCCCTCCCCCCCGCGTACCGACCTGGTCCCGTCGCCCCATCCGCTGTCCACGTCCGCAGACTCCATCACTCCGGCTTCGCCTCGCGCGACATGATCTCGCGCACCATCCGGCCGGGCGCCTCGCCCTCGTGGCACACGCGGACGACCGCCTCGGTGATCGGCACGTCGATGCCGTGCGCCCGCGCGAGGTCGAGCACCGACCGGCAGCTCTTCACGCCCTCCGCCGTCTGCCGGGTGCTCTGCTGGACCTCCTCCACGGTCATGCCGCGGCCGAGCTTCTCGCCGAAGGTGCGGTTGCGCGACAGCGGCGAGCTGCAGGTGGCCACCAGGTCCCCCAGCCCCGCCAGCCCCGCGAAGGTGGTCAGCTCGGCGCCCAGCGCGATGCCCAGCCGGGCGGTCTCGGCCAGCCCGCGGGTGATGAGCGAGGCGCGGGTGTTGTCCCCGAAGCCGAGCCCCTCGGCGATACCGCAGGCCAGGGCGATGACGTTCTTCACCGCTCCGCCCAGCTCGCAGCCGACGACGTCGGGGTTGGTGTAGGGGCGGAAGTACCGGGTGTGGCACGCCGCCTGGAGCACCGCGGCGCGGTCGGGGTCCGAGCACGCGATCACCGTGGCGGCCGGCTGCTCCTCGGCGATCTCCCGGGCCAGGTTCGGGCCCGACAACGCCGCGACGTGCGCAGCCGGGGAGCCGGTGATCTCGCAGATCACCTCGCTCATCCGCATGGTCGTGCCCAGCTCGATGCCCTTCATGAGCGAGAGCAGCGTGGCGTCCGGCGGCAGCAGCCCCCGCCAGGCCGTGAGGTTGCCGCGCAGCGACTGCGAGGGGACCGCGAGCACGACGACGTCGGCGTCGTCCAGTGCCTCGGCCGGGTCGACGGTCGCCCGCAGCCGGTCGGGCAGGCGCACACCCGGCAGGTAGTCGGGGTTCTCCCGCGTGTCGGTGATGGCATCGACGAGCTCCGGCCGCCGCGCGTGGAGCCGGACGTCGCAGCCGGCGTCGGCGAGCACCTTGGCGAACGTCGTGCCCCAGGAACCGGCGCCCAGGACCGCCGCCCGGGTCACGCGGCGCTCCCGGGCAGGTCGCCGTGCCGCTCCCGGCGGGGAGCGGGGTGGACCACGCGCGGCGCGGGCTCCCCGCGCAGCTCGGCCAGCTGGTCGCGGACCCGGGACATCATCTGCTCCGTCGTCTCCCGCAGCAGCGCGGGCTCCAGGGGGCGGCCGGCGCGCACCTCGGCCCGCGCCGCGGAGAGGTCGATCGGCTCGCCCACGAGGTAGTGGGTGGGCGTGCGGAGCCGCAGGTGCAGCTTCTTGGTGTGGTAGTCGTGCACCCGCTGCGGCCCCCACTGGGCGACCGGGACGACCACGGCGTCGGTGGTGAGCGCCAGATGGGCCGCCCCCGTGCGCGCCTGCATGGGCCACCAGTCGGGGTCCCGGGTCACCGAGCCCTCCGGGTACACCACCACGATGTTGCCCGCATGCAGATCGGCCTCCGCCGCCGCGAGCGCGCCGCGGGCGGCGCTGGAGAACCGGGCGACGGGGATCTGCCCGGCCGCCCGCAGGATCGTGCCGGCCAGCCCCCTGAAGACCGCCTCCTTGGCCAGGAAGTGCGGGATCCGACCGCGGTCGAACACCAGGCGGGCGCAGGCCAGCGGGTCCAGCACCGACACGTGGTTGACCACCAGGAGCACCGGCCCGGTGACCGGGATGCGCTCGGCGTGGTGGTAGCGCAGCCGGAAGATCAGGGCGGACACCGGGTAGATCACCACGATGCACAGCCACAGCGGGAAGGAGATGCGCCCCCGGGTGCGCCACTTGGCGGCGCGGCGGGCACCGGGTGCGCGCACCGGTCCGCCCGCGCTCGTCCCGCGCGGGGACGTCTCGTCCGACACCGGCTCCCCTCCCTGTCCTGTGAGCCAGCCCATGATCGACCCGTGCGGCCGCCGGGGGAGCACCGGGTCCCGGCCGACGGGGTCCCGGGTCACCGTGTGCTGACATTGTCGTCGTGTCCAGGTGGTCGGTCGTGGTCCCGGCGAAGCGCCTCGCCGCCGCCAAGACCCGGCTGCGGCCGCTCACCGGCGTCCCCGGCGGCGACCACGGCGCCCTGGTCCTCGCCCTGCTGGCCGACACCGTGGCCGCGGCGCTGGCCTGCGAGCGGGTCGGGTCGGTGGTGGTCGTCACCGACGAGCCGGTGGCCGCCGACCTGGTGCGCGGGCTGGGCGCCCGCGCGGTGCCCGACGAACCGGACGGCGGCCTGAACCCCGCGCTCGAGCACGGCGCCGGGAGCGCTCCCGGGGACGCCGTCGCCGCGCTCTCCTCCGACCTGCCCGCCCTCCGCCCGGTGGAGCTGGCGGCGGCGCTGGCGGAGGCGGAGGCGGCGCCCCGCTGCTTCGTGGCCGATGCCCAGGGAACGGGCACCACCCTGCTGACCGCCGTCGGCACGCCGTTGCGCCCGCGCTTCGGCCGCGGCTCCGCCGCAGCCCACCAGGCCGGCGGCGCGGTTCGGCTCACCGGCGCCTGGCCCGGCCTGCGCCGCGACGTCGACGTCCCCGCGGACCTCCGGGCAGCGCTGGCGCTGGGGGCCGGACCACGCACGTCCGCGCTGGTGCGGGGGTCGTCCTCGCTCGCCATCCGGGTCCGTACGGCACGATGAGGGAGTGGCAACAGAGAGCGCTCCCCGGACCGATGCCCTCCCCGTCGACCGCTACCTGAACCGAGAACTGTCCTGGCTGGACTTCAACGCCCGCGTGCTGGAGCTCGCCGAGGACGACTCGCTGCCGCTGCTGGAGCGGGTGAAGTTCCTCGCGATCTTCGCCAGCAACCTGGACGAGTTCTACATGGTGCGCATCGCCGGTCTGAAGCGCCGGCAGAGCACCGGTCTCACCGTCCGCTCGCCCGACGGGCTGACCATCCGCGAGCAGCTGGAGCGGGTGACCGCCCGCACGCAGGAGCTGGTGCAGCGGCACTCCGACGTCTTCAACAAGGACGTGCTGCCCCGCCTCGAGGAGGCCGGCATCCGGATCGTCCACTGGGACGACCTGGACGAGGACGCGATGCGCCGGCTCCGGGACTACTTCCGCGACCAGGTGTTCCCGGTGCTGACCCCGCTGGCCGTCGACCCCGCGCACCCGTTCCCGTACATCAGCGGCCTGTCGCTGAACCTCGCGGTGTCGGTGCACGACCCGGACACCAACGCCCCCCGCTTCGCGCGGCTCAAGGTGCCCAACAACGTGCCGCGCTTCGTGTCGGTCACCTCGCAGGACGACACCGTCATCTTCCTGCCCCTCGAGGACCTGATCGCCGCCCACCTGCCCCAGCTCTTCCCGGGGCTCGACGTGCTCGACCACCACTTCTTCCGCGTCACCCGCAACGCCGACGTGGAGGTCGAGGAGGACCGCGACGAGGACCTGCTGCAGGCGCTGGAGCGGGAGCTCGCCCGGCGCCGGTTCGGCCCCGCGGTCCGCCTCGAGGTCGCCGAGCCGATGGACCCCCGGATCCTCGAGGTGCTCGTCTCCGAGCTCGAGGTCTCCCCGGACGACGTCGTGCACGTGCCGGGGCTGCTCGACCTGGCCTCGCTCACGGCTCTCTACGACCTGGACCGGCCGGAGCTCAAGGACGAGCCGTTCGTCCCGACCACCCACCCGCGGCTGAGCGAGGGCGAGACGCCGAAGAGCGTCTTCGCCACGCTCCGCGAGGGCGACGTCCTGGTGCACCACCCCTACCACTCGTTCGCCACCAGCGTGCAGCGGTTCATCGAGCAGGCGGCCGCCGACCCGAACGTGCTGGCGATCAAGCAGACGCTGTACCGGACCTCGGGCGACTCCCCCATCGTCAACGCGCTGATCGAGGCGGCGGAGGCCGGCAAGCAGGTCGTGGTCCTGGTGGAGATCAAGGCCCGGTTCGACGAGGAGGCCAACATCAGCTGGGCGCGCTCGCTGGAGCGGGCCGGCTGCCACGTCGTGTACGGACTGGTCGGGCTGAAGACGCACTGCAAGACGGCGCTGGTCGTGCGCCGCGAGCAGGGCGTGATCCGCCGCTACTGCCACATCGGCACCGGCAACTACAACCCGAAGACGGCGCGGATCTACGAGGACCTGGGCATCCTCACCGCCGACCCGCGGGTGGGCGCGGACCTCACCGACCTGTTCAACGTCCTCACCGGCTACTCGCGGCAGACCAACTACCGCACGCTCATGGTGGCGCCGCACAGCATCCGCAACGGGCTCATCGAGAAGATCCGCCGCGAGGCGCGGAACGCGCGCGAGGGACGCCCCTCGGGCATCCGCATCAAGGCGAACTCCATCGTCGACGAGCGCCTCATCGACGCCCTCTACGAGGCCTCGCAGGCCGGTGTGCCGGTGGAGCTGTTCGTCCGCGGGATCTGCGCGCTGCGACCGGGCGTGGCCGGGATGTCGGAGACGATCCGGGTGCGCTCGATCGTCGGCCGGTTCCTCGAGCACTCCCGGGTGATCTCCTTCCTCAACGGCGGGGACCCGGAGTGGTGGATCGGCAGCGCAGACCTCATGCACCGCAACCTCGACCGCAGGGTCGAGGTGCTGCTGCGGGTCTGCGACGAGGCGGCCCGCAGGCAGCTGGAGGAGACCCTGCGCCCGGCCATGGAGCCGGGGGTGCGGTGCTGGGAGCTGCGCAGCGACGGGCAGTGGGACCGGCTGGACGGGCGGGACTACCAGGCAGAGCTGATGCACCGGATCCATGAGCTCGCCGGCTGAGCGGCGACCGATCGCGGCCGCCGGCGGCGTCGTGTGGCGCCCGGCCGGGGACGACGGCATCGAGATCGCCGTGGTCCACCGGCCCCGCTACGACGACTGGTCGCTGCCGAAGGGGAAGCTCGACGCCGGTGAGCACGCCCTGGCCGCCGCGTGCCGCGAGGTGGTCGAGGAGACCGGGCTGCGCATCGTCGCCGGACGCCGGGGCCCGACGACCCAGTACGCGGTCGACGGCGTGCCCAAGCACGTCGACTACTGGCTGATGCGGTGCGTGGGGGGCTCCTTCGGCGCCAACGACGAGGTGGACGAGCTGCGCTGGCTCGCCCCCGACGACGCCGCCGCGCTCGTCACCCACGAGCACGACCGGCTGGTGATCGCCGACGCCGCCCGCACCGACGTGCCGCGCGAGGTGGGCCTGCTGCTGGTGCGGCACGGCCGCGCCGGCAGCAAGCAGGAGTTCGGCGGCCCGGACGAGCTGCGGCCGCTGGATGACAAGGGCCGGCGGCAGGCCGAGCAGCTGGCCGACGCCCTGACGTGGTTCGCCCCGGACGAGGTGTTCAGCACCCCGAAGGTGCGCTGCACGCAGACGGTGGAGCCGCTGGCCGAGCGGCTGGCCGTGGACGTGCGGCCGTCACCCCGGATGGGCGAGGAGTCCTTCGCCGACGACCCGCAGGCGGGGATGGCGCTCGTGGCGGAGCTGCTGGAGCGCCCCGGGGCGACGGTGCTGTGCAGCCAGGGCGGGGTGATCCCCTCGGTGCTGCAGACGCTCGGGGTGCACGGCCACGGTGTCCGCGGCCTGGTCCCGCCGGCCGCCAAGGGCAGCGTCTGGGCCCTCGGCGGCCGGCCGGGCGCGCTGGTCGCGGACTACTACCGCGACTTCGAGCCCGACCCGGACGCCCCGCTGCCTCAGCGCGCGGGCAGCGCCGCCGGGAGCCAGGCCGGGCGCGCCGCCTCGTAGGCCTCGATGTCGTCGAGGTGCCGCTCGGTGAGGCCGACGTCGTCGAGCCCCTCCAGCAGCCGCCACCGGGTGTAGTCGTCGATCTCGAACGGCACCGCCACGTCGCCGTACGTCACCTGCTTCGCGCGCAGGTCGACCGTCACCGGTGTCGCCGGGTCGGCCTCGACCGCGGTCCACAGCGCCTCGACCTCGGCCTGCGGCAGCACGACGGTGAGCAGCCCCGACTTGGTCGAGTTGTTGCGGAAGATGTCGGCGAACCGGGAGCTGATGACGACGCGGAACCCACCGTCGAGCAGCGCCCAGTTGGCGTGCTCGCGGGAGGAGCCGGTGCCGAAGTCGGGGCCGGCCACCAGGATCGAGGCGTCGGCGTACTCGGGCTTGTTGAGCACGAAGTCCGGCTCGTTGGTCCGCCAGGCGATGAACAGCCCGTCCTCGAAGCCGGTGCGGGTGATCCGCTTGAGGTACTCGGCCGGGATGATCTGGTCGGTGTCGACGGCGCTGCGGCGCAGCGGCGCGGCGGTGCCGGTGTGCGTGGTGAAGGCGTCCATGGCTCAGGCTCCGATCAGGTCGGCGGGGGCGGTGAGGCGGCCGGTGAGCGCCGTGGCGGCAGCGACCGACGGCGAGACCAGGTGGGTGCGCCCGCCCTTGCCCTGGCGGCCCTGGAAGTTGCGGTTGCTGGTCGAGGCCGACCGCTCGCCGGGCTTGAGCTGGTCGGGGTTCATGCCCAGGCACATCGAGCAGCCCGCCCCCCGCCACTCGGCGCCGGCCTCGACGAAGACCTTGTCCAGGCCCTCGGCCTCGGCCTGCAGCTTCACGCCGACCGAGCCGGGAACGACGAGCATGCGGGTCTCCGGATCGATCTTCTTGCCCTGCAGGAAGGCCGCGGCGGTGCGCAGGTCCTCGATCCGGCCGTTGGTGCAGGACCCGAGGAACACGGTGTCGACCTTGATCTCGCGCAGCGGGGTGCCGGGGGTCAGCCCCATGTAGGCCAGCGCCTGCTCGGCGGCCCGCCGTTCGCCGTCGTCGTCGAACTGGGCCGGGTCGGGCACCACGCCGTCGATCGGCAGACCCTGGCCGGGGTTGGTGCCCCAGGTGACGAACGGCGTGAGCGTCGAGGCGTCCAGCGTCACCTCGCGGTCGAACACCGCCCCGTCGTCGGTGCGCAGCGTGCGCCAGTGCTCGACGGCGGCGTCCCAGTCGTCGCCCTGCGGGGCGTGCGGGCGGCCGCGCAGGAAGTCGAAGGTGGTCTGGTCGGGCGCGATGAGCCCCGCCTTCGCGCCGGCCTCGATCGACATGTTGCAGATGGTCATCCGGGCCTCCATCGAGAGCGCCTCGATGGCGCCGCCGCGGTACTCGATGACGTGTCCCGCCGCACCGTTGGTGCCGATCTGGGCGATGACGGCCAGGATGATGTCCTTCGCCGACACCCCCGGAGCGAGCTCGCCGTCGACGGTGACCGACATCTGCTTCGGCCGGTACTGCGGCAGGGTCTGCGTGGCCAGCACGTGCTCGACCTCGCTGGTGCCGATGCCGAAGGCCAGGGCGCCGAACGCTCCGTGCGTGGAGGTGTGGCTGTCGCCGCAGACGATGGTCATGCCGGGCTGGGTGAGCCCCAGCTGCGGGCCGATGACGTGCACGATGCCCTGGTCGCGGTCACCCATCGGGGCCAGCCGGATACCGAACTCGGCGGCGTTCCGGCGCAGCGCGTCGACCTGCGCACGGCTGATCGGGTCGGCGATCGGCTTGAGGATGTCCAGGGTCGGGACGTTGTGGTCCTCCGTGGCCATCGTCAGGTCGGGGCGACGCACGGTGCGCCCGGCGGCGCGCAGGCCGTCGAAGGCCTGCGGGCTGGTGACCTCGTGCACCAGGTGCAGGTCGATGTAGAGCAGGTCGGGCTCCCCCGACGTGCTGCGCACGACGTGGGCGTCGTAGACCTTCTCGGCCAGGGTCTTCGGCACGGGCGCGTCCCCTTCGGGTGACTGGTCGATCCCGAGTTGACTGTCTCAGTGTTCGGGATGCGAGTATTGCTGTGTGGGACAGCCTAACCCGGTCGCGGTTCTGGACAAAGCGGTGTCGATCCTGCACGCCGTCGCACAGGAACCGGCCACCCTCGCCGAGCTCGTCACGCGCACCGGCCTGCCCCGGGCCACCGCCCACCGGCTCGCCGTCGCCCTGGAGGGGCACCGCCTCGTCCGGCGCACCGACAGCGGCAGCTGGGCACCGGGTCCGGCGCTGGCGGAGCTCGGGCGGACGACCGCCGACATCGGCGAGATCGCCTCGCGTCACCTGGTCACGCTGCGGGACGCCACCGGCGAGAGCGCCCAGTTCTACGTCCGCGACGGCGCGACGCGCGTGTGCGTCGCCGCCGCCGAGCGGACCAGTGGCCTGCGCGACACCGTCCCGGTCGGCGCCCGACTGCCCATGACCGCGGGCTCGGCGGCGCACGCCCTGCTGGCGTTCATGCCCGCCGACGAGGTGACCCGCCTGCTGCCGTCGGCCAGCTTCACCGCCCGCACCCTGCTCGACGTGCGCCGCCGCGGCTGGGCGCACAGCGTGGCCGAGCGGGAGGCCGGCGTGGCGTCGCTGTCGGCCCCCGTCCGGGACGGCAACGGGTCCGTGCTGGGCGCCGTCTCGATCTCAGGGCCGGTGGAGCGCCTGGGCCGGCGCCCCAGCCCGGAGGTCATCGGCGCCGTGCTGGACGCCTCGGCGGCCATCGCCCGCGCCGCGCGCTGAGCTCGCCGGGAATCGCCGCCCGATCAGCGCCGACGGCCGGGCGCTCGACACCGTGGCCTACTAGTACGTAGATACGTATATTCGTCGTATGCAGCGCACCGGGTCCGCTCTCGTACGCACGCTCCGAGGTGCCCTCGCCGGCTTCGTCGTCGGCTTCGTCGTGGGCCTGCTGGTCCACGTCGTGGACGACGCCGCGGTCAACCCGTTCTTCTTCGGGTCGATCGGCATCGCGGTGGGCGCCGGGCTCGCCGGCGACCGGCCGCGGCGGGAGAACGACCGGCCGGTCGACGCACCATGACCGACGAGGACCGCTTCACCCGGATCGAGCAGCGCCTCGCCGCACTCGAGTCAGCCGCGGAGCGGGCCGGCCGGCAACCCGCGGCACCGGCGGAGACCGGGTCGCGGGAACGGTTCTGGGCGCTGGACGGCCTCGCCGAGGACGCGGCCGCCCTCCCCGGTGGCGCCGTCGTCTACGCGGGCTCGGTGCGCCTGCCCAGCGGGGAGCAGTACGCCTGGCAGCGCACGCACGGCGCGGAGGATGCGCTCGGCGACGGCTCGGCCGACGCGGAACTCGCCGGCGAGCTGTCCGCGCTGGCCCACGCGGTCCGGCTCCGGCTGCTGCGGGAGGTGCTGGGCGGGACCCGCACGACCGCCGGGCTCGCCGCGCTCCCGGGACTGGGCACGACCGGGCAGCTGCACCACCACCTCCGCCAGCTCACCGCAGCGGGGTGGCTCCGCGCCACCGCCCGCGGGAGCTGGGCCGTGCCCGCCGAGCGGGTGGTCCCGCTGCACGTCGTCCTCGCGGCGGTGTCGTCGTGAACCCGCGCGTCCTCGCGGCCCGGTGCCGCGCCCCGCTGGCACCGGCCGGCGTCCTGCTCATCGCCGTCGGCGGGAGCGGCGTGCCCGCGGCCGCCCTCGCCGGGTTCCTGCTCGTCGTCGGCTTCCTGGTGCTCGACCGGGTGCGGCCGCCCGAGCACCCGGTGACGGTGGTCGAGCCGCCGGTCGCGGGCCGGTGGCGGGCCGTCAACTCCCCCGCCTCCGGCGTGCCCTCGCACGGCACCAACGGGCTGGGCCAGACATGGGCCATCGACCTGGCGGCCGAGCCCGGCGACGGAGCGCGTCCCGCGTTCGGCTCCGGCGGTCAGTGGCGGCGGCCGACCGACTACCCGGCGTTCGGCCGGCCGGTGCGCTCCCCCGTCGACGGCCTGGTCGTGCGGGTCCACGACCGCCGTCGCGACCACCGGGCGCGCAGCGGGTGGGTGTCCCTGATCTTCCTGCTGGTCGTCGAGGGCTTCGTACGCCAGGTGGCCGGCACGCGGTGGATGCTGGGCAACCACGTCGTCGTCCGCCGGGACGACGGCACCCATGCCGTCCTGGCCCACCTGCGCCGCGGCTCGGTGCGGGTGGCCGTCGGCGACCGCGTCGCGGCCGGGCAGCAGGTCGCGGAGTGCGGCAACTCCGGCAACAGCAGCGAACCGCACCTGCACGTCCAACTCACCGACTCCGCCCGGGTGGCCGCGTCCTGCGGACGCCCGATGGCCTTCCGCGCGGCGGCGCCGGACGGCTCCGACGGGCTCCCGGGCAACGACGAGCTGCTCCAGGTCTGAGCCCGCCGCTCAGTGGCCTGGGAACGGCGAGAGCCCCCGACCGGGTGGTCGGGGGCTCTCGATCGCGTAGCCCCGAAGGGATTCGAACCCTCGCTACCGCCGTGAGAGGGCGGCGTCCTGGGCCGCTAGACGACGGGGCCGTGCTGTGTCACTGCCGTACTGCAAGAGGAACCAGGCTTCCTCGCTGGGGTACCAGGACTCGAACCTAGACTAACGGAACCAGAAACCGTCGGGCTGCCAATTACCCCATACCCCATGGGTAGCACCTCGCGGCGCCGGAAAGAACTGTACCCGACGCTGCGCGGGCGGGTGGCACCACCCCCCGGTCGGCGGGTCAGCCGGCCGGGGCGGGCGCCGCGCCCCCCCCCGGTCGGCGGGTCAGCCGGCCGGGGCGGGCGCCGCGGCCCGCGGGAGGCGCAGGTCCAGCGCGGGCGTGTGCAGCTCCGGCCGCGCCCGCCGCCGCCACCGGGCGACGAGCAGGACGTAGCCGCCGAAGCCGACCGCGGTGAGCGTGAGCGACACCGGAACCAGCCCCGCCGGCACCACGTCCGTGGCCACGGCATCACCCAGCAGCGCCACCAGCAGGAACAGCACCACGTTGTTGACCGCGTGCAGGACGACCGCGGCCTCGAGGCCGCCGGTCAGCCAGACGACGGCGGAGGCGGCCAGGGCGAAGGCGAAGCGGTCGAGGAACGTGGCGAGGTCCGGCGGGAGGTGCGCGAGGGAGAAGAGCGCGCCGGTGACCACCGCGGCCACCACGGCACCGACGCGCGGGCTGCGGATCCAGCCGGCGATCGCCTGGCTCAGGTAGCCGCGGAACAGGTACTCCTCGGCCGCGGACTGCAGCGGTGTGGTGAGCAGGACGACAGCCAGCAACCAGCCCCACGAGGGGACCGGTCCCGTCACCTCGACCTCCTCCGCGGTGATCCCCAGGAGCACGGAGAGGCCGATCACGACCCCGATCGAGGCCAGCGCCAGCAGCGTCAGCCGGGGCAGCAGCCGCCACCGGAACCGGGCGAGCACCGACGACGACCAGCCGGGGCGCATGCCGTGCGCCACCGCCCAGGCCAGCCACACCACCGGGATGCCCACGGCCAGGGTCGCGTTGGTGACCAGCAGCGTGCCCGGGTCGGTGAGCTCGATCAGGGCCAGGTCGGGGCTGAGGCCGGTGAGAATGCCGATCACGCCGAGCAGCGCGCCGGCCACCAGGAAGACCACCCCCAGCAGGAGCAGCCCCAGCAGCGGCCGCCACCAGGCCCAGTCGCGGGTCCGCATGATGCGCAGGTAGGGCTGCGGGACGTCGTGCGGCGGTGTGCCCGGCGGGAGGGCCCAGCCGGCCGGGGGAAAGGGCGCCGGGGGGAAAGGAGGCTGCGGGAACGGGCCCGGGGCATACCCACCCGGCGGGAACGGACCCGGGGCGTACCCACCCGGGGGGAACGGACCCGGGGCGTACGCACCCGAGGGGAACGGACCCGGGGCGTACGCACCCGGCGGGAACGGCGCGGGCGGCTGCGGCCAGGGCGGGACCGGGAACCGCCCGGGGTCCGGCCGCAGGGTCGGTGGCGGTCCGGCGTACGGCTCGTCGGCCGGACCGCCACCGGTCCCCGGGAAGGTCATCCCGCCGTCGCCACCGTGCGGGCCGCCGCGAGCCGGGCCATCGTCCGCTCGCGCCCGAGCAGTTCCATCGACTCGTACAGCGGCGGGGACACCGTGCGCCCGCTGACGGCGACCCGCACCGGCCCGAAGGCCTGCCGCGGCTTGCGCCCCAGGCCCTCGACCAGCGCGTCCTTGAGCGCCTGCTCGATGGCCGGGGTGGTCCACTCCGGCAGCTCGCGCAGCGCCGCCTCCGCCGCGTCCAGCACCTCGACCGCGCTGTCCCCCGCGAGCTGCTTCTCCGCCGCCTGTGGGTCGATGGTGACCTCGTCGACGAACAGGAAGCCCAGCAGCCCGACGGCCTCGGAGAGCACCACCATGCGCTCCTGGGCCAGCGGCGCGATCGCCCGCAGCACCGACTCCTGCTCGGCGGTGGGCGGCTCGGCGACCAGCCCGGCGCCCGCCAGGTACGGCACCACCCGGGCGGTGAACTCCTCGACCGGCAGGGAACGCAGGTGGGTGGCGTTGATCGCCTCTGCCTTCTTCAGGTCGAACCGCGCCGCGTTCGCGTTCACCTTCGTGACGTCGAACGCCTCCACCATCTCCGCGACCGAGAAGATGTCGCGGTCCTCGGCGATCGACCAGCCCAGCAGCGCCAGGTAGTTGACCAGCCCCTCCGGGAGGAAGCCGCGCTCCCGGTAGACGTCGAGGTTGGACGTGGGATCGCGCTTGGACAGCTTCTTGGTGCCCTCGCCGGTGACCAGCGGGAGGTGGCCGAACCGGGGGGTGCCCTGCGCAACGCCGATGTCGGTGAGCGCCGCGTACAGGGCCAGCTGGCGCGGGGTCGAGGGCAGCAGGTCCTCGCCGCGGAGGACGTCGGTGATGCCCATCAGGGCGTCGTCGACCGGGTTCACGAAGGGGTAGAGCGGGGCGCCGTTGCCGCGCACGAGCACGAAGTCGGGCACCGCACCCGCGGCGAAGCGCACCTCGCCGCGGACCAGGTCGGTCCAGCTGAGGTCCTCGTCGGGCATCTTCAGCCGCAGTACCGGGGACCGGCCCTCGTCGCGGAAGGCCTGCTTCTGGGCGTCGGTGAGGAACCGGTCATGGTTGTCGTAGCCGAGCTTGGGGTCCTCGCCGGCGGCGCGGCGCCGGGCGTCGACCTCCTCGTTGGTCGAGAACGACTCGTAGGCGTGGCCGGCCTCGAGCAGCTTCGCGGCCACCTCCCGGTAGACGTCGAGCCGCTCGGACTGCCGGTACGGGCCGTTCGGGCCCCCGACCTCCGGCCCCTCGTCCCAGTCCAGCCCGAGCCAGCGCAGGCTGTCGAGCAGGTGCCGGTAGGACTCCTCGGAGTCGCGGGCGGCGTCGGTGTCCTCGATGCGGAAGACGAACGTGCCGCCGTGGTGGCGGGCGTGCGCCCAGTTGAAGAGGGCCGTGCGGATCAGCCCGACGTGGACCAGCCCGGTCGGCGACGGGCAGAAGCGGGTGCGCACGGTCATCGGGCGCCACCGGCGGTCGAGACGGCGTCGGCCGCCGTCACGGTGTTGGTCAGCGTGCCGAGGCCCTGGATGCTGCACGCCACGGTCTGGCCGGGGCGGATCGGGCCCACGCCCGAGGGGGTGCCGGTGAGCACCACGTCGCCGGGCAGCAGCGTCATCACCTGCGAGATGTAGGAGATGAGCGTGGGGACGGCGAAGAGCAGCTGGCTGGTGCGCCCGGACTGGCGGCGCTCGCCGTCGACGTCGCAGGTCACCTCCAGGTCGCCGGCGTCGAGGCCGATGCCGGCCAGATCGGTCTCGATCCACGGCCCGAGCGGGCAGAAGGAGTCGAAGCCCTTGGCGCGGGTCCACTGCCCGTCGCTCCGCTGCATGTCCCGCTCGGTGACGTCGTTGCCGATCGTGTAGCCGAACACGCTGCCCAGCGCCTGCTCCGGCGTGACGTTGCGGGCCCCGCGGGCGCCGATCACCACAGCGAGCTCCACCTCGTGGTGCACGTTCGTGCTGCCGGGCGGGATGCGGATGGCGTCGCCGGGGCCGATGACCGACGTCGAGGGCTTGAGGAACAGCAGCGGTTCCTTCGGGGCCTCCCCGGTGTTCATCTCCTTGACGTGCTCGGCGTAGTTCTTCCCGACGCACACGACCTTGCTCGGCAGGATCGGCGAGAGCAGCCGGATGTCGGCCTGCGCGTAGCGGGTACCGGTGAAGGAGATCTGGCCGAAGGGGTGGCCCTCGATCTGGGCGACCTGGCCGTCCCCGTCGAGGACGCCGAAGGACATGCCCTGAGGAGAGGCGAAACGGACGATGCGCACGAGCCGAGGTTAGTCGCGCGCCGTTCTGCCTATCGTCCGCCCATGGCCTGCCGGTTCAGCGAACTCGTCCTCGACAGCCGGGACCCCGAGTCCCTCGCCGCCTTCTGGGCGGCGGTGCTGGGCTACCGGGTGCTGGGACGGGAGGAGAACGGCGAGGTCGAGATCGGGCCCGAGGCGGGATTCGGCGGGCCGGCGCCCACGCTCATCTTCCAGCCGGTGACCGAGCCCACCCCGGGCAAGGTGCGGCTGCACATCGACGTCAACCCGACCGACCGCGACCAGGCCGCCGAGCTGCAACGGCTGCTCGACCTGGGCGCGACACCGGCCGACGTCGGGCAGTCCGGCGACGAGAGCTTCCACGTGCTGGCCGACCCGGAGGGCAACGAGTTCTGCCTGCTGAGGACGCGGCTGGAGCCGCTGTAGGCAGCGCCGCTCCGCCCGTCAGGGGGACGGCAACTGGCCGCGGTATCGCGGCGAGTGGGGCCCGGAGGGTCCCGGGCAGCCGCGACGGAGCCGCTCCGCCCGTCAGGGGGACGGCAACTGGCCGCGGTGTCGGCCGGAGGCCGACAATGTGACCGTGATCCTGATCGTCGTGAAGTTCCCCGTCCGTCCCGAGCGCGCCGACGAGTGGACCGGGCTGGCCGCCGACTACGCCCGCGCGGTGAATGCCGAGGAGGGCTCGCTGTTCTTCGAGTGGTCGCGGAGCCTGGAGGAGCCCGACACCTACGTCTGCGTCGAGGGCTTCCGCGACGCAGACGCGGGCGCTGCCCACGTGGCCACCGACGCCTTCAAGCGCTTCGTCGAGCAGGCGCCGGACCTGGTGTCGGCGCAGCCGCAGATCATCTACGTGGACGCGCCCGAGGTCGCCGGGTGGGGCCCGATGGGTGAGATCCAGCCGCGCTGACAGCTCAGGTGCGGCCCTTCCTGCTGCTGTCCTCCCGCCCGGAGGACGAGGCAGCCGACGAGGAGTACGCCTCGTTCCTGCGGTGCACCGCGCTGCCTGCCCGGCGCCTGCACCGGATCCGCTTGGAGACGGGGCCGCTGCCTGCGATCGACCTCGACGACTACGCGGGCGTCTTCCTCGGCGGCGGACCGTTCAACTCCTCCGACGAGGAGAAGTCGGCCGTACAGGTGCGGGTGGAGCGCGAGGTCGGCGGCCTGCTCGACGAGATCGTCGACCGGGACCTGCCGTTCTTCGGCGCCTGCTACGGGATCGGCACCCTCGGCACCCACCAGGGCGGGGTGGTGGACCGCGCGTTCGGCGAGCCGGTGTCGGCGGTGGAGGTGACGGTGACCCCGGAGGGGCGGGAGGACCCGCTGCTGGCCGGGGTTCCCGACCGGTTCGCGGCCTTCGTCGGCCACAAGGAGGCATGCCGCGTCCTCCCACCGACCGCGGTGCTGCTGGCCTCGTCCGAGACCTGCCCGGTGCAGATGTTCAAGGTGAAGGAGAACGTCTACGCCACGCAGTTCCACCCGGAGCTCGACGTGGCGGGGATCGTCCAGCGGGTGCGCATCTACCAGCACGCCGGCTACTTCGCGCCGAGCGAGGTGGAGGCGGTCGTCGAACGGCTGACCCCCGCGGTGGTGACCGCGCCCGGCCGACTGCTGGCGAACTTCGTCGCCCGCTACGGCTGAGGCCGGCGGATCACCGCGTAGGTGAGCGCGTCGACGAGCGCGTGCCACGACGCCTCCACGATGTTGGCGTGGACGCCGACGGTGGTCCACTCCCCCACCCCGTCGGTGGTGTCGATGAGCACGCGGGTGGTGGCGCTCGTGCCGCCCTTCCACCCCAGGATGCGGACCTTGTAGTCGGCCAGGGAGACGTCGGCCAGCTGCGGGTAGCGGTGCACCAGCGCCTGGCGGAGCGCGTTGTCCAGGGCGTTCACCGGGCCGTTGCCCTCGCCGGTGCTGATGATCCGCTCGCCGTCGACGTGCACCTTGACCGTCGCCTCGCTGACGACGACGCCGTTGCCCCAGTGCTCGACGGAGGTGCGGTAGCTCTCCAGCTCGAACAGGGGCGGCGGCGCCTCCGGCAGCTGGGCGCGCAGCAGCAGCTCGAAGGAGGCGTCGGCGGCCTCGAAGGACCAGCCGTCGGCCTCCAGCACCTTGACCTGGTCCACGACCCGGCCGATGGCGTCGGACTGGCCGGAGAGGTCCACGCCCAGCTCGCGCCCCTTCAGCTCGACCGACGCCCGGCCGGCCATCTCCGTGACCAGGATGCGCATGTCGTTGCCGACCACCGCGGGGTCGAGGTGGTTGTACAGCTCCGGGCTGACCTTGATCGCGCTGGCGTGCAGCCCCGCCTTGTGCGCGAACGCCGAGGCGCCCACGTAGGGCTGGTGGTCGTCGGGGGCGATGTTGGCCAGTTCGGCGATCGCGTGGCTGACCCGCTGCAGCTCCGGGAGGCACTCGGCGGGCACCGCGGGGATGCCCATCTTGGTGACCAGGTTGGCGATCAGCGCGAACGTGTCGGCGTTGCCGGCCCGCTCCCCGTAGCCGTTCGCCGTCCCCTGCACGTGGGTGACGCCGGCCTCGACCGCGGCCAGGGTGTTGGCCACGGCGCACCCGGTGTCGTCCTGGCAGTGGATGCCCAGCTTGCCGTCCACGCGGGATGCCACGTCGGCGACCACACGCCCCACCCCCATGGGCAGCATGCCGCCGTTCGTGTCGCACAGGACGCCCACCTCCGCCCCGGCGTCGAACGCCGCCTGCAGCACGCGCACCCCGTAGTCCGGGTCGGCGGCGTAGCCGTCGAAGAAGTGCTCGCAGTCGAGGAACACCCGCCGGCCGGCGGCGACGAAGAAGGCGACGGTGTCGGCCACCATCGCCAGGTTCTCCTCCAGGGTGGTGCGCAGCGCCTCCCGCACGTGCCGCACGTCGGACTTCGCCACCAGGCAGACCACCGGCGTCTCCGCGTCGAGCAGGGCGCGGACCTGCGGGTCGTCGGCCACCGCGACGCCAGCCTTGCGGGTGGACCCGAACGCCACCAGCTGGGCGTGCTCGAGCTTCAGCTCGGTCCGCGCCCGGGCGAAGAACTCGGTGTCCTTGGGGAGGGCACCCGGCCAGCCACCCTCGATGTACCCGACCCCGATCTCGTCGAGCAGCCGGGCCACCGCCAGCTTGTCGGCGACCGAGTAGCTGACCCCCTCCCGCTGGGCGCCGTCGCGCAGCGTGGTGTCGAAGACGTGGAAGTCGGTCTCGGTGGTCACGGTGTCTCCCGGGGATGGCGAGGGCCGAACACGAAAAAGACCCCCCGGGTACGGGAGGTCTGCGCGCAGTCGGGGAGGTGACTGCGCGCTAGGCGATGATGATCGTGCCGCTGGTGTGCATCGCCGACCATGAAAGCACGGGAGGCGCGGTGCGCGGCACCCCCGTCCCGGAAACCGGGCGACGGGCCACCGCCTGCGCTGGTACCCACTCCTGGTGATCCCGACCGAGTGGACCCCCGTGCACCGCCCCGTCGACGGCGAGCTGGTGGGCTGGCTGGCACCCGACGGCGCCGCCGGCCAGGTGCGCCCGGTGCTGCCCACCGGCGCTCCCCTGGCCGGCCCCCGGTCCCCCGGCGACGCCGCGGCGCTGCTGCGCACCGAGGGGCTGCGCGCACTGGACCGGCGGTGGTGGGCCCGGCTGCCCGAGCCGTTCCCCGCCGGCACCGTCGCGGCCGGGGAGCCGGGCGAGGACTGGACCTGGCAGCCGGTCGTGCTGGTGGAGTCCTCCCCCGCCGGCTGCACGGTGCGCCCGGAGTGGCCCGCCCCGGGCGAGACCGGGCGCGCCGTCCTCCCGGTGCCGGTCGGCGACCTGCTGCGCGAGCAGCCTCCGGAGGGCTGAGACGTCACCCCCGGTCGGGGACCCGGGCGCGCAGCCGGTCGCTGAACTCGACGTCGTAGGGCAGACCCCGGAGGTCCTCCGCGACGACCTCGACACCCGCGGCGCGCAGCAGCTCGGCGAGCCATTCCCAGGGGTGGTCCTCGCCGGTGTCCTCCGCATCGTCCGGGAGCACGGTCGTGCGCACGTCGTCGGCCAGGTGCGCGAGGGTCAGGCCCTGCCACGGGTCCGCACCGCCGCCGAGCGTGAACCCCCGCTCGTCGTGCAGCCGGATGCGGCGCCCGTCCGCCAGGACGGCGAACTCCTCGACGCGGAACGAGATGCCGCCCGGATCGAGGACCGGCTCGTCGGGGGCCGGCACGTACGGCGCGTACCCCCACCGCGAGGTGGCGCGCTCGCCCGCCCGCGCGTCGTCGCCCTCGGCGCCGGCGAGCAGCCGTCGGCGGGCTTCCTCCTCGGTCACCAGGTCGCACCATGCGCCCAGCCCGACCACCGGCGTCCCCACGACCCGACCGTAGCGCCGGCCGGAAGGTCAGCCGCCGGCGAGGGCGGCGAGCCTGTCGCCGACGTCGGACGTGCGGATCGTCGCCCGCGGGTCGCGGGTGGACAGGTCGAAGGCGACGGCGGCGTCCACCTTGCGCGCCTGCTCGGTACGGCCCAGGTGCTCCAGCAGCAGCCCGACCGAGAGCACGGTCGCGGTCGGGTCCGCGATGCCCTGACCGGCGATGTCGGGGGCGGAGCCGTGCACCGGCTCGAACATGCTCGGGTTGGCCCCCGAGGCGTCGAGGTTGCCGCTGGCCGCCAGGCCGATGCCCCCGGTCACGGCGGCTGCGACGTCGGTGACGATGTCGCCGAAGAGGTTGTCGGTGACGATGACGTCGTAGCGGCCCGGGTCGGTGATGAAGAACATCGACGCGGCGTCGACGTGCTGGTAGGCGACGGTGACCTCAGGGAACTCGACCGACACCTCCTCCACGATCCGCGACCAGAGCCCGCCGGCGTGGGTCAGCACGTTGGTCTTGTGGATCAGCGTCAGGTGCTTGCGCGGGCGCGCCACGGCCCGCTCGAACGCGTAGCGGACGACCCGCTCCACCCCGAAGGCGGTGTTGAGGCTGACCTCGGTGGCGATCTCCTGCGCGGTGTCCTTGCGCAGCACACCGCCGTTGCCGACGTAGGGACCCTCGGTCCCCTCGCGGACGCACAGCATGTCGATCGGGCCGGGCTCGACCAGCGGGCTGCGCACACCGTCGAACAGCTTCGCCGGGCGCAGGTTGACGTGGTGGTCCAGCTCGAAGCGCAGCCGCAGCAGGAGCCCGCGCTCGAGGATGCCCGGGGGCACGCTCGGGTCACCGATGGCACCGAGCAGGATCGCGTCGTGCCGGCGCAGCTCGTCGAGCACCGTGTCGGGCAGCAGCTCCCCCGTCCGCTGCCACCGCGCGGCACCCAGGTCGTAGGGGGTCGTCTCCAGGTCGGGGGCGACCGCGCGGAGGACCTTGAGTCCCTCCGCCACGACCTCGGGTCCGATGCCGTCTCCGGGGATCACTGCCAGGCGCATGGGAAGGGACCCTAGGTCAGGGGGTGGGGTGTTCGGCGGGCCGGGCCGCGCGTGGCCCCACCCCGCCGGGTCCTTGCCCCCGTGTGGGCGCACCGACATCCTGGGCACCGAAGCCGGCACGGGCCGGCCCCGACGGAGGAGAACAGTGAGCCAGTCCGACGACCAGGGTCGAAACGATCCCCAGTCCTCCGCTCCTGGGAACGGGCAGGACCACGGCCAGCCCCCGTACGGGCAGCAGCAGCACGGGCAGCCCCAGCACGGTCAGCAGCAACACGGGCAGGGCCAGTACGGGCAGCAGCAGTACGGGCAACCCCAGTACGGGCAGCACCAGTACGGGCAGAGCCCCTACGGCCAGCCCCAGTACGGGCAGCCCCAGTACGGGGAGCAGCAGTACGGGGAGCAGCAGTTCGGGCAGAGCCCCTACGGCCAGCCGGGGTACGGCACGCCGGCCCCCTACGGTCAGCAGTACCCGCAGCCGTACGGCCCGTACGGCGCTCCCGGCGTCCCCGCCAAGCCGGCCGGCGTGATCACCGCGGCCGTGCTCGGTTTCGTCTACGGCGCCATCGGGCTGCTGGTCACCTTCTTCCTCTTCGTCGTGGGCGCGGCCGCCAGCGGCGCCGGCGGCGGGCTGGACGAGGAGATCCCCGGCTTCGGGGCGGTGACCGGTGCCGTCGGGGGCGTGCTGATCGGCTTCGGTGTGCTGGCCCTGGCCTGGACCGTCGTCATGATCTGGGGGGCGGTCTGGGCCCTCACCGGTCGCAGCCGGGTGCCGCTGCTGGTCGGCGGTTCGATCGCCCTGGCCTTCACCACCATCGGCCTGCTCGGCACCCTGGCCGACGGCACCGCCGGCGATGTCGTGGTGAACCTGATCTTCTTCCTGGCTGCCCTGGCGATCGTCGTCCTGCTGGCCATGAAGCCGGCCACGCAGTTCTTCGCCGCGCACCGCTACCGGCGTACCGGTCACTGAACCGGGTGCTTCCGGCCGGAACGGCCCGTTCCGGTCTGCCGGGCCCCCCTGCAGGTGTGAGGATTGCTACAACCCGCGTCCGTCGGCCCCGACGGATCCCTCGAGCAGGAGGTAGCTGCGATGTCCGGCCCCACGCCCGGTTCCGATCCCGACCACCCGCAGGGAGGGTCGCCGCAGGGGCAGCCCGGCTGGGGCCCGCCGCCCGGCCAGCAGCCCGGCCAGGGCTACGGTCAGGGCCAGGGCTACGGCCAGGGGTACGGCCAGGGGTACGGCCAGCAGCCCGGTGGCTACCCCGCCGCCCCGGCCGGCTACGGGCAGGCGCCCGCCGGCCAGCGCCCGGGTCAGGTGACGGCGGCCGCCGTCATCGGGGTGGTCATCGGCGGGCTCGGGACCCTCGGCGGACTGCTGACCCTCTTCGCGATCGGTGCGGTCTTCGAGGTCGACGCCCTGCTGGGCATCCTGGCGCTGCTGTCGTTCGCGGCCGCCGTCGTCCTGCTGATCGGCGGCATCCAGGTGCTGCGTGGCCAGGACCCGAAGCTGCTCCTCCTCGGCAGCTACGCGTCGATCGGCCTGCAGCTGCTGTACCTGCTCTGGAGCCTGGTGCAGGAGGAGGGCTTCATCTTCACCGGGCTGCTCGGCTTCGTGCTGCCGGTCCTCATCGTCGTGCTGCTGCGCAGCGGCCAGTCCCAGCAGTACTTCGCGGCCCGGGGCCAGTCCGTCTGAGTCCCCACCCCACGCGAGACGGCCCCCGCTGCGTGCGCAGCGGGGGCCGTGGTCGTCGTGCGGCCCGGATCAGTTGCGGGCGGCCGTACCGGTGTAGTCGTCGGACGCCGAGACCCAGCTCATCAGCCCACGCAGCTTGCGCCCGGTCTCCTCGATCGGGTGCGCCTCGGCGGCGGCCCGCTTGGCCTTGAAGTCGGGCGCGCCGGCGTCCTGGTCGGCGATGAAGGCCGCGGCCCAGGAGCCGTCCTTGATCGCGCCGAGGACCTCCTTCATCGACTCCTTGACCCGGGCGTCGATGACCTTGGGCCCGGAGGTGTAGTCGCCGTACTCGGCGGTGTCGGACACCGACCAGCGCTGCTTGGCGATGCCGCCCTCGTACATGAGGTCGACGATCAGCTTCAGCTCGTGCAGGCACTCGAAGTAGGCGACCTCCGGCTGGTAGCCGGCCTCGGTCAGCGTCTCGAACCCGGCGGTGATCAGCGCGCTGGCGCCACCGCACAGGACGGCCTGCTCACCGAACAGGTCGGTCTCGGTCTCCTCGGCGAAGGTGGTCTTGATGACGCCGGCGCGGGTGCCCCCGATCCCCTTCGCGTACGAGAGCGCGAGCGCCTGCGCGCTGCCGCTGGCGTCCTGTTCCACGGCGATCAGGCAGGGCACGCCCTTGCCGTTCTCGAACTCGCGGCGCACCAGGTGGCCGGGGCCCTTCGGGGCGACCATCGCGACGTCGACACCGGCCGGGGGCTTGATGTACCCGAACCGGATGTTGAAGCCGTGGCCGAAGAACAGCGCGTCGCCGTCCTGCAGGTTGGGCTCCACCGACTCGGCGTAGAGGTGCCGCTGCACGTGGTCCGGCGCCAGGATCATGATCAGGTCGGCCTCGGCGGCCGCCTCGGCGGGCGTGACCACCCGCAGCCCCTCGGCCTCGGCCTTCGCCCGGCTCTTGGACCCCTCGGGCAGGCCGACGCGGACGTCGACGCCGGAGTCGCGCAGCGACAGCGCGTGGGCGTGCCCCTGGCTGCCGTAGCCCAGGACGGCGACGGTCCGCCCCTGGATGATCGAGAGGTCGGCGTCGTCGTCGTAGAAGATCTCGGCGGCCATGCTGGTGGTTGTTCCCTTCGGTAGGTGACGTGCTGGAACGGCCCCGTCGCAGGGGCCCGCGGCGTGCGGAGCGCGTCGTGGGGGGCGACGGGGTCCTTGCTCAGGCGGTGCGCTCGACCGGGCGCAAGGTACCGGCGCCGGACATCGCCCGCGGCCCCCGGCCCAGGGCGACGGTCCCCGACTGGGCCATCTCCTTGATCCCGAGGGGGGCGAGCACGGCCAGCAGGGCCTGGAGCTTGTCGGGCGTCCCGGTGGCCTCGAGGGTCACCGTGTCGGGGTTGACGTCGACGACGCGGGCGCGGAACAGCTCGGCGGTCTGCAGCACCTGGGTGCGCTCGGCCATCGGCGCGCGCACCTTCACGAGCAGCAGCTCGCGCTGCACGGCGGCCTCGCCGTCCAGCTCGACGATCTTGATGATCTCGATCAGCTTGTTCAGCTGCTTGGTGATCTGCTCGAGCGGCTGGCTCTCCGCGTCCACGACGATCGTCATGCGGGACAGGTCGGGGTTCTCGGTCGGCCCGACGGCGAGGGACTCGATGTTGAAGCCGCGACGGCTGAACAGCGCCGAGACGCGGGCCAGCACACCCGACTTGTTCTCGACGAGGACCGACAGTGTGTGACGGGACATGGGTGCGCTCCTCAGACCTGGCCGTCGCCGAAGACCGGGCGCAGGTCGCGCGCGGCCAGGATCGCGTCGTTGCTGGCGCCGGCGGCGACCATCGGCCACACCTGGGCGTCGGCCCCGACGACGAAGTCGATGACCACCGGCGCGTCGTTGATGGCCATGGCCTTCTCGATGACGGCGTCGACGTCGTCCTTGCTCTCGCACCGCAGCCCGACGCAGCCCAGCGCCTCCGCCAGGGCGACGAAGTCGGGGATGCGCACCGGCTTGGGGGTGCCGTCGGGGTTGCGCGCGTGCAGCCTCGTGTTGGAGTAGCGACCCTCGTAGAACAGGGTCTGCCACTGCCGGACCATGCCGAGGTTGCCGTTGTTGATGACGGCGACCTTCACCGGGATGCCCTCGATGGCGCAGGTGGCGAGCTCCTGGTTGGTCATCTGGAAGCAGCCGTCGCCGTCGATGGCCCACACGGTCGTGTCGGGGCAGCCGTACTTGGCGCCCATCGCCGCCGGGACGGCGTAGCCCATGGTCCCGAGGCCGCCGCTGTTGAGCCACGTGCCCGGCTTCTCGTAGCTGATGAACTGGGCCGCCCACATCTGGTGCTGGCCGACGCCGGAGGTGTAGATCGCGTCCGGACCGGCGATCGCACCCAGCCGCTCGATGACGTACTGCGGCGACAGCGCGCCGTCCTCGGGCCAGTCGTAGCCGAGCGGGTAGCGCTCGCGCCAGTCGTCGAGCTGCGCCCACCACGCCGCCAGGTCCGGCGTGCGGCCGGCCGCGTGCTCGGCGCGCAGGGCCTCGACCAGCTGCGCGATGGTCTCCTTGGCGTCGCCCACGATCGGCACGTCGGCCTTGCGGTTCTTGCCGATCTCGGCGGGGTCGATGTCTGCGTGGACGACCAGGGCGCCGGGCGCGAAGCTGGAGAGCTCGCCGGTCACCCGGTCGTCGAACCGCGCCCCGAGCGCCACGATCACGTCGGACTTCTGCAGGGCGGTCACCGCCGCGACCGTGCCGTGCATGCCCGGCATGCCCAGGTGCTGGGGGCTGCTGTCGGGGAACGCCCCCCGGGCCATCAGGGTGGTGACGACGGGGGCGCCGGTCAGCTCGGCGAGCTCGGCCAGCTCCGCGGTCGCCTGCGCCTTGAGCACCCCGCCGCCGACGTAGAGGACCGGGCGACGGGCGCCGGCGATCAGGCCGGCCGCCTCGCGGACCTGCTTGCCGTGCGGGCGCGTCGTCGGCTTGTAGCCCGGGAGGTCGAGCCGGGGCGGCCAGGTGAAGTCGGTGGTCGCCTGCAGGACGTCCTTGGGGATGTCGACCAGGACGGGGCCGGGGCGGCCGGTGGAGGCGAGGTGGAACGCCTCGGCGATGCGCTGCGGGATCTCCTCCGCCGTCGTCACCAGGAAGTTGTGCTTGGTCACCGGCATCGTGATGCCGCGGATGTCCGCCTCCTGGAAGGCGTCGGTGCCGATGGCCGCGCTCGGGACCTGGCCGGTGATCGCCACGATCGGGACCGAGTCCATGTAGGCGTCGGCGAGCGGGGTCACCAGGTTGGTGGCGCCGGGGCCGGAGGTGGCCATGCAGACGCCGACCCGGCCGGTGGCCTGGGCGTACCCGGTGGCCGCGTGCCCGGCGCCCTGCTCGTGCCGGACGAGGACGTGGTGGACGTGCGAGTCGAACAGCGGGTCGTACGCCGGGAGGATCGCCCCGCCGGGGATGCCGAAGACGACGTCGACGCCGACCGCCTCGAGGGACCGGACGAGGCTCTGCGCGCCGGTGATGCCGGTGGCCGGCTGGGCGGCGGCCTCGGCCACGGAGCGGGCCGTGGTCTCGACGCCGGTCAGCGCGGCGGCGGCCTCGCGGGTGGCGGCCTCGGAGTGGGGGGCCTCGTTCGGGGTGCTGGTCATCGCGCGGATCTCCTGTGCCTTGCGGCGTGGTGCGGGCTGGTGCGACGGGCGGCGTGCTCGCTGTGCGGCGGATCACGGCCAACAAAAAACCCCTCGTGCCCCGGGCACGAAGGGTCAGCGCGTCGGTCGGTGACCGGACGCGCTAGGCGAGTACGAGGACGCCGAGGGTGCGGGCGTCGGCGAGCATGAGGGTGCGAGGCACGGGGACACTGTGCGCCTGCCGACGCCCCTGCGTCAACCGCCGCGTCCCACCAGGTGGACACCGGCGTCCAGATTCGGCGGTCCCGGCTCGGCCGCGTCGAGGATGGAGTCGTCGAACGAGGCGAGCAGCGCCCGCAGTTCCGCGAACGGCATCGGCCGCCCGAAGAGGTAGCCCTGCAGGTAGCGGCAGTCCATGGCCTGCAGGTGGGCCATCTGCGCCTCGGTCTCCACGCCCTCCGCGACGACGTCCATGCCGAGCGTGCGGCCGAGCTCCACGACGGCGGCCACGAGCACGCGCCCCCGGGGACCGGTCTCGATGCCGGCCACGAACTCGCGGTCCATCTTCAGGATCTGCACCGGCAACCGCGCCAGGTAGGCCAGCGAGGACCACCCCCGCCCGAAGTCGTCCAGGGAGAGGACGACGCCCATGCCGCGGAGCGTCTCGAGGTCGCCGAGCACCCCTTCGTGCACGTCCAGCAGCACGGACTCGGTGATCTCCAGGACCAGCTTGCCGGCGGGCAGCTGGGCGGCGGTGAGCGCGGCGGCCACGTCCGGTGCCAGGCAGCCGGCCTGCAGGTGGCGCACCGAGACGTTCACGCCCATCTGCACGTCCCAGCCGTCGGCCAGGAGCACGGCCGCGTGCTCCGTCGCCACCCCGAGCACCCAGCGCTGGAGCGGCACGATCAGCCCGTCCTCCTCGGCCAGCGGGATGAACTCGTCCGGCGGCACGGTGCCCAGGAGCGGGTGCTCCCAGCGCACGAGCGCCTCCAGCCCGAGCACCCGGCGGTCGTGCACCCCGACGACGGGCTGGTACAGCACGCGCAGCTGGCCCTCGGCGAGCGCCGTGGGCAGGTCCCGGGCCAGCCGGGTGCGGCGGACCAGCGCCGCGTCGATCGCCTCGCCCGAGGAGCGCACGCAGCGCTTGCCCGCAGCCTTGGCCGCCCGCAGGGCGAGATCGGCCTGCCGGACGGTGTCCGACGCGTCGGCGACGGGATCGAGCTCGGCCAGGCCGATGCTCCCCGAGACGGCGAACCGCGGGCCGCTGCCCTGCCCGTCGGCCGACGGCGCACGGAACGGTCGGTCCAGCGCCACGACCAGCCGCTCGGCGAGCCCGGTCGCCTCTCCGAGCCCCCCGGGCACCAGCAGCGCGAACTCGTCCCCGCCGAGGCGGGCGACGAGGTCCTGCGCGCGGGCGCCGTCGCGCAGCTGGTCGGCCACCTGGACGAGCAGCTGGTCGCCGGCCTCGTGCCCGGCGACGTCGTTGACGGCCTTGAAGCCGTCGAGGTCGACCAGCAGCACGCAGCCCGCGTGCCCCTCGGCGGCGCGTACCCGCGCGTCCTCCAGGGCGGCGAGGAACCGGGCGCGGTTGGGCAGCCCGGTCAGGTAGTCGGTGTAGGCCATGCGCTCCAGCTCCCGCTGGGTGGTCCGGCGAGCGGTGACGTCGCGCAGGTGGAGGACCAGGCCCTCCCGCAGCCCGGTCCCCGGCACCCCGGCCCGCGCGGCACCGGCGAGCTCGACGTCGCGCCGGTCCCCGCCGCGGGTGCGCAGCCGCACGGTCGGCGGCAGTGCGGCGGGGTCCGCCGGCACCCGTCCGCCGAGCACGTCCTCGAGCACCACGTGGTCGTCGGGGTCGACCAGGTCGGCCAGCAGGCGACCGGTGAGCTCCCGCTCGGGCCACCCGAGCTGACCGTCGGCCGCGCCGGAGACCCAGCGGACCCGGCCGCCGCCGTCCAGCACCACGGTGACGTCCTCGGCGCTGGCGGCCAGCGCGCGGAAGTAGGCCTCGGTCTGCAGCAGCCGGCGGGTGAGCCGCCCACCGTCGACCACCCACAGCAGGCTGCGGATCGAGGTGCAGACCATGAGCAACCCGATCGCCACCTGCTCGAGCCGGGTGAACACGTGCCCGGCGCTCAGCACCACGATGACCACGCCGGCGACCCCGTAGGCCGACGCGTGGCTGACGGCCAGGCCGAACAGCGGCAGGCCGTCGGCATCCCTGCCCTGCGCGGGGAGCCGCCCGGGGTCGGTGTCCACGGCGCGGACGCCGGCGGCGAGCATCCCCGACCAGGCGATGCTGACCAGCAGGTCCGCGGGCCGCTCCCCCAGCACATGGGCCAAGGCGGGCGCGACCCCGAGGACCGCCGTCCCCACCGCCGCGACCAGCAGCCACACCGCCGGGCGCCGGCGGGACGCGGGCGCCCGGGTGACGACCACGAGCGCCACCGCGCACAGCAGCGCACCCGCGGCGGGGTACCCCATGTTCTGCAGCACGCCGGTGACGCCGCCGCCGCGGACGCCCGACCGGGAGAGCACGAGCCCGGTGAGGAGCACGACCGCGACCAGCACGATGGCGCCGTCGAGCAGCTCCCGCACGCCGGCCCGCCCGCTCCGGCGCGGCAGCAGCAGGAGGCAGGCCGCGAGGCCGAGCGGCAGCGCGAGCACCTGCGGGACGTGGACCAGCGCGCCGTCCACGGTGCCGAGGAGGCGGCCGGCGGCCAGCAGCACGCCGGCCGCCGCCACCGCCTGCCACGGCCGGCGGGCGGCGGGGTCCAGCCGGGCCGCGTGCCTCCGGACGACGAGGGCGGTGGCGAGTGCTGCGCCCGCGAGGAGGACGGTCAGCAGGCGTTCGGCGCCCGCACCCAGGCCGGGCCGGGCGATACCGCCGCACAGCGCCAGCACGGCGAGCGCGACGTAGAGGAACACCGACTCCCGCCGCTCCCGCGCGGACGCGGCCGACGGCAGCAGGCCGATCGGGCAGGTGCGCAGCGGCGCGGCGAACGGGAGCGCCGCGAACGGCTCGGGCACCGACGGCGCACCGCCGTCCCGTCGCCGCGCGTCGGAGTCCACGACCCTCTGGTCGGCAAGGACCCCGGGGCGGTGGAGCTGCCACCGTCCCGGGGTCACCCCAAGGGGGGGGGTCAGCCGCAGATGGCGCCCTGGGCGGCCGAACCGACGAGCTTGGCGTACTTGCCGAGCACGCCGGTGGTGTAGCGCGGCGGCAGCGGCTCCCAGCCCTCGGCCCGGCGGGCCAGCTCGTCGGCGTCGACCAGCAGGTCCAGCGTGCGGGTCGTCAGGTCCAGCCGGATGCGGTCGCCGTCGCGCACGAAGGCGATCGGGCCCCCGTCGGTCGCCTCCGGGGCGACGTGGCCGATGCACAGGCCGGTGGTGCCGCCGGAGAACCGGCCGTCGGTGAGCAGCAGGACGTCCTTGCCGAGTCCGGCGCCCTTGATCGCGCCGGTGACCGCGAGCATCTCGCGCATGCCCGGGCCGCCCCGGGGGCCCTCGTAGCGGATGACGACGACGTCGCCGGCCTGCAGCGTGCCCTCGGTGACGGCGTCCATGGCCCCCTGCTCGCCGTCGAACACGCGGGCGGTGCCCTCGAACACGTCGGCGTCGAAGCCGGCCGACTTCACGACCGCGCCCTCGGGGGCCAGCGAACCGCGGAGCACCGAGAGCCCACCGGTCGCGTGGATCGGGTCGTTCATCGCGTGGATGATCGCGCCGTCGGGGTCCGGCGGGGCGATGTCGGCCAGGTTCTCGGCCATCGTCTTCCCGGTGACGGTGAGCACGTCGCCGTGCAGCAGACCGGCGTCCAGGAGGGCGCGCAGGACCACCGGGACCCCGCCGACGCGGTCGACGTCGGTCATGACGAACCGGCCGAAGGGCTTGACGTCGGCCAGGAGCGGGGTGCGGTCGCCGATCCGGTTGAAGTCCTCGAGCTCGAGGTCCACCTGCGCCTCGTGCGCGATCGCCATGAGGTGCAGGACGGCGTTGGTCGAGCCGCCGAGCGCCATGACCACGGTGATCGCGTTCTCGAACGCCTTCTTCGTCATGATCTGGCGCGCGGTGATGCCCTTGCGCAGCAGGTTGACCACCGCCTCACCGGAGGCGACCGCGTATGCGTCGCGCCGGTTGTCGGGGGCCGGCGGGGCGGCGCTGCCGGGCAGCGCCATGCCCAGGGCCTCGGCGACGCTGGCCATCGTGTTGGCGGTGTACATGCCCCCGCACGAGCCCTGGCCGGGGCAGGCGGCCCGCTCGATCGCGTCGAGCTCGTCCTGGGTGATCAGCCCGCGGGCGCAGGCCCCGACGCCCTCGAAGACGTCGATGATCGTCAGGTCCCGGTCACCGAGCTTGCCCGGCATCGTGGAGCCCGAGTAGAGGAAGACGCTGGCCAGGTCCAGGCGCGCGGCGGCCATGAGCATGCCCGGCAGGGACTTGTCGCAGCCGGCCAGCAGCACCGAGCCGTCCAGCCGCTCGGCGAACATGACGGTCTCGACCGAGTCGGCGATGACCTCGCGGGACACCAGCGAGGCGCGCATGCCCTCGTGGCCCATGGAGATGCCGTCGGAGACCGAGATGGTGCCGAACTCCAGCGGGAAGCCGCCGGCGGCGTGCACCCCCTCCTTGGCCCGCTTGGCCAGCCGGTCCAGCGACAGGTTGCACGGGGTGATCTCGTTCCAGGAGGACGCGACGCCGATCTGCGGCTTGGCGAAGTCGTCGTCCCCCATCCCGACCGCACGCAGCATTGCGCGCGCCGGGGCCTTCGCCAGCCCGTCGGTCACCTCGTAGCTGCGGGGCTTGAGCGGGCTGTGCGTCGCGCTCGCTGGCTCGTTTCCGGGGATGAGGTCCTCGCCGATCGTCACGAGCGGCGATGGTAGGCCCGTCGCCGGACCGACCGGGGGGCGCGGGTGGGAGGATCGCCCTCCGTGACCCCTCCTGCCCGCTTCCGGATGAACCGGAGCGCGCTGCTGCCCGTGATCCTGCTGGCCCTCGGCATCCTCCCCACCGCCCTCGTGAGCCCGTGGACCCTCCTGCTGCTGCTGGTCCCGGTGGCGGTGGCCGCCTGGGTCCTGCGGACCGGCGTCGACGTCGACGACCGCGGCATCACCGCACGCTCGCTCGTGGGATCCCGGACCGTGCCCTGGCCCGAGCTGGCGGGCATCCGTCTCGGCCGGCGGGGCGAGCTGTGGCTGGTGACGACGAGGTCGACCGAGGTGCGGCTGCCGGTGCTGCGGGTGCGTGACCTGCCCCGCCTGGCCGCTGCCTCGGGCGGGCGCCTCGACGATCCTTCCGCCCGCCCCGTGGGTCAGTAGTCGCCGACGACGTTGGCCAGCGGCCGACCCGCGAGGATCCGGCCGATCTGCTCGGTGACCGCCGCCGTGGCCCGCTCACGGGTCGCCGGCACCTCCCCGCCGACGTGCGGGGTGAGCAGCAGGTTCGCCGCACCCCACAGCGGGTGGCCCGCCGGGAGCGGCTCGGGATCGGTGACGTCGAGGGCCGCGCGCAGTCGCCCGGACGAGAGCTCGGCCAGCAGGGCCCCCGTGTCCACGACCGGCCCGCGCGCCGCGTTCACCAGCAGGGCACCGTCGGGCATGGCGGCCAGGAAGCGCGAGTCGACCAGCCCGGTGGTCTCCGGGGTCAGGGGGACGAGCAGCACGACGACGTCGGCTGCGGGCAGCAGCTCCGGCAGCTCGGCCACCGTGCGCACGCCCTCGCGCGGGCGGCGGGCCACGTAGGTCAGCCGCACGTCGAAGCCGGCGAGCATCCGGCCCACCGTGAGCGCGATGTCGCCGGCGCCGACGACCAGCACCCGCGCGCCGACCAGTGACCGGTGCGTGGCGAACGACCACCGTCCGGCCTCCTGCTCACGGACGAAGAACGGCAGCCCGCGCTGGGCAGCGAGAGTCGCCGCCACGACCCATTCGGCGGTCGCCGGGGTGTGCGCGCCCCGGGCGTTGCAGAGCACGACGCCCTCGGGCATGCGCCCGGCGAACCCCTCCGCCCCGGCGCTGGTCAGCTGCACCAGCCGCAGCCGCGGCAACGCGTCGAGGAAGCCGTCCGGCGGCGGCGCGGAGCCACCGCCGGCCACCCAGACCTGGGCCTGCGCGGGCTCGCCGCGGGGCGGGCCGTCCGCCGGCGTCACCCGGTGCGCCCGCACCCGCGGCGACAGCGCCTCCACCACCTCCGCCAGGCGCCGGGAGGGCACCAGCACGTGCAGCGTCTCGTCGGCCGTCAGCTCGAGCGTCGTCACCGCCTCACGCTAGCCAGCCCCGGTCGCACGCGCGCACGCCGACAGCGCATCCGCCGCACGTACCCTGGGCCCGGTGAGACCGAGGAGGGCGCGGAGCGCGCCGCGGGTGGTCACCGCACTCCTCGCCGGAGTGCTGCTGGCCGGCTGCGGCGGGGGCGGCTACGAGCCCGCCGGCCCGTTCCGGCCGCTGCCGGAAGCCCCCCCGCCCCAGGTGGGTCCGCCCCCGGCAACCCTGCCGCCGCCGGCGGACCCCGCCCAGCCGGGCTCGGGCGAGGAGGTCGGCGACCCCAACGTCGTCGCCACCGGGCTCAGCGTGCCCACGGGACTGGTCGTGCTGCCCGACGGGTCGGCGATCGTGGGCGAGCGGGACACCGGCCGCCTGCTGCAGGTCTTCCCCGACCGGTCGCCGGCGCGGGAGCTCATGACCGTTCCGGAGCTGGACACCAGTGGTGACGGCGGGCTCCTGGGCCTCGCCCTCTCCCCCACCTTCGCGGAGGACGGGCTGCTGTTCGCCTACGTCACCACCGCGACCGACAACCGCGTCGTGCGGTTCCCCGTCGGCGGGACGCCGAACCCGGTGCTGACCGGCATCCCGCGCGGTGAGACGGGCAACGGCGGCGGCCTGCTCACCGGAGCCGACGGCCACCTCTACGTCGGCACCGGGGACGCCGGGGACCCGGCGCTCGCCGCCGACCCGGACTCGCTGGCCGGCAAGGTGCTGCGCATCGACGTCTTCGGGCGCGCGGTCGGTGGGAGCAGCCCGGTGCACAGCCGGGGGTACCGCGACGTGACGGCACTCTGCCAGGACGGCGAGCGGCTCTACGCCACCGACGAGTCACGGCAGGGCCCCGACGAGGTCGACGTCGTCCAGGAGGGGGGCGTCGGCACGCTCCTGCTGCCGATCCCGGCCGAGGAGGGCGGTCTCGGCGGCTGCGCGGCGGCGAACGGCACGGTGTTCCTGGGCGCGCTCGACGGGCAGCGGGTGCACGTGATCACGCTCGACGAGAACGGCGTCCCGGTCGAGGGGGCCGCCGACGAGGTGCTCGTCGGCAGCTACGGCCGGCTGCGCACCGTCGTCCTCGACCCCGAGGGCGCGCTCTGGGTGACGACGTCCAACCGCGACGGCCTCGGCACCCCCGCCGACGACGACGACAAGGTGCTGCGGATCCGTCCCCCCGGCGGCCAGCCGAATTCGCCGCTGTAGGGATCAGCGCACGAACCGGTGGACGACGTGCAGCCGGGAGTCGATCGGGTTGTCCGGGGTCAGCTCCCCCTCCGCGTACCAGGTCGCGCCCGCCCGCCGCAGCGCCCGCCAGGAGGCCTCGTTGGCCGCCACCACCGGCACCAGGACGTCGTGTGCGTCGGGGTGGTCGGCGAAGCCGCGCGCCACGGCCGCCGCGATCAGCGCGGCACCGAGCCCCCGGCCGCGGGCCGACGGCTCCCCCACCAGGTAGTCGATGCTCAGCGCCCCCGGCGGCACGGGGCACACCGCGCTGAGCTCGGCGAGGGACTCCGGCTCGCCGTCGAAGCGGTAGACCTGCACCAGCCCGAACGGCTCGCCGTCGTGCACGCCGAGGTACACCGAGGTGGCGTCGGTGCCGTCGATGCTGGGCCCGTACTGCGCCTCCACCGCTGCGGGGTCGTCGTCCCACCACCGCGCCACGAGAGGCTCGGCGAGCCATCGGGCCAGCAGTGGGAGGTCCGACCGCCGCAGCGGCCGCAGCACCACCTCGGGCAGCTCCACTCCGCAGAGGCTAGGACGAGACGAGCCGCTCCTCGAGCATCCGCTTGACGGTGGCGGCGTCGGCCTTGCCGCGGGTGGTCTTCATGACCGCACCCACCAGCGCCCCGATCGCCTGCACCTTGCCGCCGCGCACCTTCTCGGCGACGTCGGGGTTGCCCTCGATGGCGGCCTCCACCGCGGCGACCAGCTCGTCGGACTCACCCAGCACCGCGAGGCCGCGGGACTCCACGACCGCCGCCGGGTCGCCCTCGCCGGCGAGCACGCCGTCGAGCGCCTGGCGGGCGAGCTGGTCGTTGACCGTCCCGGCCTGCACCAGGCCCGCCAGCTCCGCGACCTGTCGCGGCGTGACCGGCAGCTCGGTGAGCTCGACGCCGGCGTCGTTGGCGCGGCGGGCCAGCTCGCCCAGCCACCACTTGCGGGCGTCGGCGGGCGAGGCACCGGCCGCGACGGTCTCGGCGACCAGGTCGACGGCCCCCGCGTTGGCGATCCACGCCATCTCGGTGGCCGACAGGCCCCACTCCTGCTGCAGCCGGGTCCGGCGGGCGGCGGGGAGCTCGGGCAGCGCGGCACGCAGGCCCTCGATCCACTCCTCGTCCGGGGCGAGCGGGACGAGGTCGGGCTCGGGGAAGTACCGGTAGTCGGTGGCCTCCTCCTTGCTGCGGCCCTCCGAGGTGCTCCCGGTGTCCTCGTGGAAGTGCCGGGTCTCCTGCACGATGCGCCCGCCGGCGTCGAGGACGGCGGCCTGGCGGCGCATCTCGTAGCGGACGGCCCGCTCGACCGAGCGCAGCGAGTTCACGTTCTTGGTCTCGGTGCGCGTGCCCCACTCGAGGCTACCGATCGGCGCCAGCGAGGTGTTGACGTCGCAGCGCAGGTTGCCCTGCTCCATGCGCACCTCGGAGACGCCGAGGGTCAGCAGGATCTCGCGCAGTTCGGTGACGTAGGCCCGGGCCACCTCGGGCGCCTTGGCGCCGGTCCCCGGGATCGGGCGGGTGACGATCTCGACCAGCGGGATGCCGGCGCGGTTGTAGTCGACCAGCGAGTGGTCGGCGCCGTGGATGCGCCCGGTGGCGCCACCGACGTGCAGGTTCTTGCCGGTGTCCTCCTCGATGTGCACCCGCTCGATCTCGACGCGGTAGGTCTCGCCGTCGACCTCGACGTCCAGGTGCCCGGCGGTGCACAGCGGCTCGTCGTACTGGCTGGTCTGGAAGCCCTTGGGGATGTCCGGGTAGAAGTAGTTCTTCCGGGCGAAGCGCGACCAGCCCGCGATCCGGCAGCCCAGCGCCAGGCCGATGCGGATCGTCGACTCGATGGCGGCAGCGTTCACCACCGGCAGGGAGCCGGGCAGCCCCAGGCAGACCGGGCAGGTCTGCGTGTTGGGCTCGGCGCCGAACGTGGTGGAGCAGCCGCAGAACATCTTCGACGCGGTGCCCAGCTCGACGTGCGTCTCCAGACCGATGACCGGCTCGTAGCGGGTCAGGACCTCGTCGAGGCCGACCAGGGTGTCGCTCATGAGGGGTCGTTCTCCTTCGGGGCGGCAGGGCCCTGCTGCTGGCGGCCGGTCACCACGGCGCCGACGGCGGTCAGCACGCCGAGGACCAGGAAGACGGCGAAGACGGCCCGGCCGGTGACGGCCCAGCCGACGATCCCGGCGAGGACGACGAAGGCGGTGAGGGCCCAGGCGGCCTTGAGCGGGCCGTTCACGCCGCGCCGCCGATCGCGTCCAGCAGCGCGTAGCCGCGGGCCGCGTCCTGCGCCGCCTCCAGCGCGGCCGCCACGCGGTAGCAGCGGTCGTCGGCCAGGGCAGGCGCCATGACCTGGAAGCCGACCGGCAGGCCCTCGGAGAGCCCGCACGGCACCGAGATGGCCGGGATGCCCGCGAGGCTGGCCGGCAGCGTGCACAGGTCGGCGGCGTACATGGCGATCGGGTCGTCGACGCGGTCACCCAGCGACCACGCGACGGTGGGGCTGGTCGGGCTGACCAGCACGTCGACGTCGTCCCACGCGGTGGTGAAGTCCCGCGTGATCAGGGTGCGCACCTTCTGCGCCTGCCCGTAGTAGGCGTCGTAGTAGCCGGCCGACAGCGCGTAGGTGCCGAGGATGATCCGGCGCTTCACCTCCGGGCCGAAGCCCTGCTCGCGGGTCAGCGCCATGACCTCGTCGAGGTCGCGGCTGCCGTCGTCACCGACCCGCAGGCCGTACCGGACGCCGTCGAAGCGGGCCAGGTTGGACGACGCCTCGCTGGGCGCGATCAGGTAGTACGCCGGCAGGGCGAGGTCGAACGCCGGGCAGGAGACCTCGCGGACCTCCGCGCCCATGCTCTCCAGCAGGGCCACCGTCTCGCGGAAGCGAGCGAGGACGCCGTCCTCGTAGCCGTCGGTGTGCCCCTCCCCGCCCAGCTCGCGGACGACGCCGACCTTCAGCCCGGCCAGCTCCCCCTGGGCGCCGCGGCGCGCGGCCTCGGCCAGCACGGGCACCGGCGCGTCGATGCTCGTGGAGTCCAGCGGGTCGTGCCCGGCGATGGCCTCGTGCAGCAGTGCGGCGTCCAGCACCGTCCGCGTCATGGGGCCGGCCTGGTCGAGGCTCGAGGAGAAGGCGATCAGCCCGTAGCGGGAGACCGAGCCGTAGGTGGGCTTGTGGCCGACCAGCCCGGTGACGGCGGCCGGCTGGCGGATGGACCCGCCGGTGTCGGTGCCGATGGCCCACGGGGCCAGCCCCGCGGCGACCGCGGCCGAGGAGCCACCCGAGGAGCCACCCGGGATGCGGTCGGTGTCCCAGGGGTTGCGGGTGACCTGGTAGGCGGAGTTCTCGGTGGACGAGCCCATCGCGAACTCGTCCATGTTGGTCTTGCCGAGCAGCACCGTGCCGGCGGCCTTCAGCCGTGCGGCGACGGTCGCGTCGTAGGGCGGCCGCCAGCCCTCGAGGATCCTGGAGCCGCTGGTGGTGGGCACGCCCTCGGTGACGACGACGTCCTTGAGGGCGAGAGGAACGCCGGCCAGCGGGCCGAGCTCGGCCCCGGCGGCGCGGGCGGCGTCGACCTCGCCGGCGGCCTGGAGCGCGGCCTCGGCGTCGACGTGCAGGTAGGCGCCGATGACGGCGTCCTGGTCGCTGATCCGGTCGAGGTACGCGCGCGTCACCTCGACCGCGCTCACCTCGCCGGCCTGCAGCGCCTCGCTGAGCGCGGCGGCGCTCGTGGTCGGGATGGTCACGCCTCCTCCCCGAGGATCCGCGGGACCCGGAAGCGGTCGTCCTCCGCGGCCGGGGCGCCGGCGAGGACGACGTCGCGGGGCAGGCTCGGGCGGGCGGCGTCGGGGCGCATGACGTTGGTCATGGGCACGGCGTGCGTGGTCGGGGCGACCTCGGCGACGTCGGCCTTGCCGACCTGCGCCACGGCGTCCAGCACGGCGGCGAGCTGGCCGGCGAAGAGATCCAGCTCTTCGTCGCTCACGGCGAGCCGGGACAGGTGTGCCAGGTGGGCCACCTCGTCACGGGTCAGTCGACCCTTCGGGGAGGGGGTGCTCATGCTGCGGCGGAACTCCACTTCGGCGGTGCCCGGCGGCCCGCTCTCGGCCCGGGGCGTGACCGGGCCACTCTACGTGGGGCCCTCCGGACGCCGGTCAGCGTGAGAGGCTCCTCCCGATCGCGATCGACGGAGATCGAACGAGGCCCCCCTCCTCCCCACCGCTCGCAGGCTCGCGGCGGGCCCCGGAAGGGGGCCATGGGGCCCATGACCCGGAGGAACCGTGTCCTATCTCCTGCGCCTGGTGCTGCCCGACCGCCCGGGCATCCTCGGTGCGGTGGCGACCGCACTGGGCACCGCAGGCATCGACATCGTCTCGGTGGACGTGCTCGAGCGGGGCAACGGGATCGCGGTCGACGACGTCGTCGTGGACCTGCCGGGCGACCGGCTGCCCGACAGCCTCATCACGGTGGCGCAGGCGGTCGACGGCGTGCGGGTGGAGTCGCTGCGCCCCTTCGCCGGCCCGCTGGACACCCACCGCGAACTGGACCTGCTGGATGCGCTCGCCCGCGGCGATCGCCCGCCGACCGAGCTGCTGACCGCGTCGTTGCCGCGGGTCTTCCACAGCGGCTGGGCGGTGATCCTCGACGACTCGGGGCAACCGGCCCCGCTGACCGAGGGCGCGGTGCTCGCGGCCTCGGACGCGGCGCCGGCCTTTCCCGGCCTCACCTTGCCGTGGCTGCCGCTGAGCGGCCCGCGGCTGCTGCCCAGCGACGACCCCTGGCTGCCGGAGCGGTGGCAGGAGATGGCCATCGAGATGATGGCCGTGCCCTACGGCGCCGGCCGGGCCATCGTGCTCGGCCGCTCCGGCGGCCCGGCATTCCGCCGGTCGGAGCTCCTCCGCCTGGCCCACTTCACCGGGATCGCGACGACGGTCGCCCACCTGCCGCCGCCCTGACCGGCATTCGGCGACCGCCACCAGCGGCCGGCACCCCGCTCGGGCGCCACCAGGACCGCTCGCCGCTCAACCGGAGGAACCCACCGCTCCCCACGCGGGCAGCAAGCGCCGGGCCTCCGCATCGGTGGGCTCGTTGAGGTGGAGATGGTTGCCGAACGGGTCGGCAAGGGTCAGCACGCGAGCTCCCCACGGCGCCTCCTCGATCTCGGGCACCCAGACCGCCGGGCCCCATACCGGCACCTCCGCCCGGCGGGCGTTCAGCTCCTCCCGGAGGGAGTCCAACCCCGCGATCCAGACCAGCACCGTGGCTCCGGCGCCGGGCGTGTAGGCGACCTCGGTCAGGTGCAACGTGGTGGACGCCTGGGTGACCTGCCCGTAGAAGGGCGTCCCCTCTCCGCCCGACGGGCCCCCGAAATCCAGGCGGAACCCGAGGAAGTCGACGTAGAACTGCAACGCGACGTCGACGGAGAAGATCCGCAACACCGGGATGGTGGTGCCCGACCCACCCCCCGGCACCCGCACCGGGGACGGCGCGAGCCTGGCGTTGAGGGTGTTCCAGTCCGCCGCGCCCAACTGGCGCGCCACCAGCTCCAGGCACTGGCCGTGCGTCAGCTCGAGCCCCTGCCGCTCGCGCAGCGCGGCGCGGAGCCGCCTGGCCATCTGCTTGGCGGACCGGCTGTCCGGATCGCGCCTCGACTCGGCGTCCGACATGGATCCTCCGATCGGCGAACCCGTCGATGCACGCCAGTGCTCGCGTTGCTGACTGGTTCGCCGTGGTGGACCGGTGGACAGGTCAGTGAAGTCACGATGCGTTCACCACACCCCCGGGGGCGCGAGCGGCCGGCCGCATCAGCCGAGCAGGAACCTAGGCAGCCGCAGCAGGTCGGTCAACCCCCTTCCGGACGCCTCGAGGCCTGATCGCTGAGCCCCTGACCTGCGCCTTCTTCGTGCTTCGCTTGCACCGACGCTCCTTCGAACATATGATCGAAGGCATGACCGGGACGACGTCAGGGACGACGCTCCCTCCGTCCGCGTCGGGTCGTCCGGCATCGGGCGCCTCCGCTGCCTCGGCGCCCGCCGCCGGCTGGGCCACCGGTCCGCTGGGTGCTGTGCAGGCGGCGGACCGGGAGATCGCCCGGCAGACCGCGCTGCGCGCCCGGGCGGTCGCCGAGTTCGCCGCCACCCGTCCCGCCTCGGCCGATCGCCCGGCGGGCCAGCCGGGGGCCATGAGCGAGGAGCGCCGCGCCGCCCGGCCGGAGGTGCTGGCCGACGTCAGCGAGTGGGCAGCGCAGGAGCTGGTGGTGGCCCTGTCGATCTCCACCCAGGCGGCCGAGCAGCTGCTGACGCGATCGCTGACGCTGGTGCACCGTCTCCCGGGAACGCTGGCCGCACTGGAACGCGGGGATCTCCACCCGGGACACCTCTGGCCGATGCTCGAGCGGGTGGCGCCGATCGCCGACGCGGCGAAGCGGGCCGCCGTCGAACGGGAGCTGCTCCGGTGGATGTCCGGCCGGGTGACCACACCTGCGCAGCTCGGCGCCAAGGCGCGCCGGCTCGGCCTGGCCCGTGACGCACGCGACGAAGCCGCCCGGCTGGCTGCGGCCCTCCGCGAGCGAGGCGTCTCCGTCCGGCCCGATCGCCGCGAGGGCATGGCGGTCCTCGGCGCGCTGCTCACGGTGCCCGAAGCGCAGGGGCTGCTGGATGCGCTGGGGCGCTACGCCGACAATCTGGACGACCCGGACGACCGCAGGACGCGCGGCCAGAAGATGGCCGACTGCCTGCTCGACCTGGTGCTCCGGCCGGAGCAGAACGAACTGCCCGCCGTGCAGGCGCAGCTGACCGTGGTCGCGGGGGCGCGAACCTTGCTCGGCGGCGACCAGCCGGGTGAGATCGGCGGTGAACCCGTACCGGCCGAGGTCGTCCGCGCGCTCGCCCGCGCCCTGGGCCTGCTGCCCGGGCCGGCGCCGGATCCCTGCGGCGAGGGCGCCACGACGGCCGCGGACGGCCACTCGCCGACAGGAGATGGCCGGGCCGACAGCCGGCCGGAGGACGCCCACGGCACCGACTCCTCGCCCGACGACGTCTGCCCCACCGTTGCCTGGCCGCTGCACACCCGGGCCACGGAGTGGCGGGAGGCCGACGAGCGGTGGTGGGCGGAGGTCGAGGCCCGCGCTCTCCGGGGCGAATGGGGCGGCGCGGAGTACACCCCGGAGGACGAGCTCCTCCGGCGGTGGGCCGAGGAGGCCCGCTTCGAGGCCTGGCTCGAAGCAGCCGGGGCGTTCTCCGAGCCGGCGCCGGACCCCGAAGCGGAAGGATCCCCCGATCCCGGGCTGGAACCGCAACACGACCCCGGCCCTGACCCGGAACCCGACCCCGGGCCCGGCACCGAGGTGGAACCAGGGACAGACGACGGCGACAGCTCCTCTCACTGGGCCAACGCGCACGGGTCGCTGCAGGCCGCCGCAGACGCCCTGCTCGGCCTGGACCGGGCGATCGGTCGCGCCCGGAGGATGGTGGCCGACGCCCAGCGCGCCGACCGCCAGGACGAGAGCGCGTGGCTGCGCAGCGCCGCCGGCCGGGTCACTCGTGCGCCGAGCGATCTCGACGCCTGCGCCGACGCCGGGGAGTCCCGCCGGGCAGCCCTCGCCGCGCTGCTCGATGCGAGCAGCGGCGGGACGCTGGTCGACCGGCCGCGGATCGCGGTGGTCGACGAACTCACCGGCGCGCTGCTCGCGCTCACCGACAGCCGCGAACTCCGCCGCCTGGCCCACTGCGGCGACGCCGCCTGCCGCCGCGCGCCGACCCGGTGCACGCACGACCTCACCGGCCGTCCGGGGCTCGACCCGCCCGGCCCGACCGACGGGTATCGACCCGGGGCCGCGCTCGACCGGTACATCCGCGCCCGCGACCGCCGCTGCCGCTTCCCGGGCTGCCGCCGGCGCGTCCCGCTGGGCGGGGAGCTCGACCACGACCGCCCCTACCCCGAGGGGCCGACGAGTGCGGAGAACCTCACCGGCTTCTGCACCCGCCACCACCGGGGCAAGCACCAGGCGCCCGGCTGGGCCTACGACCTGGCGCCCGACGGCACGCTCACCGTCACCACACCGACCGGCATGGTGGCGAGCACGACTCCCCCGCCCTACTGACCCAGGTGATCGTTGGCGCACCCGGCCGCGGGGCTACTCGCTGCCGTCGCCGATCGTCGCGACCTCGCGGGCGGCGTCCGGCCCCTGCTCCAGCAGCACCCGGAAGCCGTCGTCGTCCAGGATCGGTGCCTTCACCTGCACCGCCTTGTCGTACTTGCTGCCCGGGTCGGCGCCCACGACGACGAAGCCGGTCTTCTTCGACACCGAACCGGTCACCTTGCCGCCCCGCTCCTGGATCGCCGCGATCGCCTGGTCGCGGCTGAAGTCGCGCAGCGACCCGGTGACGACCACGGTGACGCCGGTCAGCGGTCCCGGGGGTGCGTCCTCGGCCGCGTCGGCCATGCGCACCCCGGCCTGCCGCCACTTCTCCACGACGTCGCGGTGCCAGTCGACGGCGAACCAGTCGCGCACCGACCTCGCGATCGTCGGACCCACGCCGTCCGCGGCGGCCAGCTCATCCTCCGTGGCGGCGATGATCCGGTCCATCGACCGGAAGTCGCGGGCCAGCGCCTGCGCGGCGGTGGGCCCCACGTGCCGGATCGACAGCGCGACGAGCACCCGCCACAGCGGCACGTCCTTGCGGACCTGCAGGTTGGTCAGCAGCTTGGCGCCGTTGGCCGACAGGGTGCCGTTCTTCCGCGTGAAGAACGGCGAGCGCTGCAGCTGCTCCTCGTCGAGGAAGAACAGATCGCCCTCGTCGGTGAGCAGCCGGCTCTGCAGCAGTGCGACCGCCGCCTCGTAGCCGAGGTTCTCGATGTCGAAGGCGCCACGCCCCGCCACGTGGAAGACCCGTTCCCGCAGCTGCGCCGGGCAGGACCGGGCGTTGGGGCAGCGGATGTCGGCGTCCCCCTCCTTCTCCGGCCGCAGCTCCGTGCCGCACTCGGGGCAGTGGGTCGGCATGACGAACTCGCGCTCGTCGCCGGTCCGGGCCGCGACGACCGGGCCCAGCACCTCGGGGATCACGTCACCGGCCTTGCGGATGACGACCGTGTCGCCGATCAGCACGCCCTTGCGCTTCACCTCGCTGGCGTTGTGCAGGGTGGCCAGCTGCACCGTCGACCCGGCCACCTTCACCGGCTCCATGAAGGCGAACGGCGTCACCCGGCCGGTGCGCCCGACGTTGACCCGGATGTCCAGGAGCTTCGTCGTCGCCTCCTCCGGCGGGTACTTGAACGCGATCGCCCACCGCGGCGCCCGGGAGGTCGACCCCAGCCGACGCTGCAGCGCGACCTGGTCCACCTTCACCACGACACCGTCGATCTCGTGCTCCACCGCGTGGCGCTGCTCGCGGTAGCGCTCGATGTAGGCCCACACGCCCTCGAGATCGGGGACGACCTCGAAGCGGTCGCTCACCGGCAGCCTCAGCGCGCGCAGGCCCTCGTAGGCCGCCGACTGCCGCTCCGGCTCGAAGCCCGTGCGGGCGCCCAGCCCGTGGACGACCATCCGCAGCGGGCGGGACGCGGTGACCTTCGGGTCCTTCTGCCGCAGCGAGCCGGCCGCGGCGTTGCGCGGGTTGGCGAACGGCGGCTTGCCCTGCTCCACCATGGCGGCGTTCACGTCGGCGAACGCGGCGACGGGGAAGTAGATCTCGCCGCGGACCTCCAGCAACTCCGGGACGTCGTCGCCGGTGAGCTGCTGGGGGACGTCGTCCATCGTGCGCACGTTGGCGGTGACGTCCTCGCCGGTCACCCCGTCGCCCCGGGTGGCGGCCCGGACCAGGCGGCCCCGCTCGTAGACCAGGTCGACGGCCACCCCGTCGACCTTCAGCTCGCACAGGTAGCTGGCCTCCGCCGCGCCCTCCCGCTCGGCGCGCGCCGCCCAGGCCGACAGCTCGTCGCTGCTGAAGGCGTTGTCCAGGCTCTGCATGCGCTCCAGGTGCTGCACGGGGGCGAAGGTCGCGGTGAAGCCACCGTTGACCTTCTGGCTGGGCGAGTCCGGGGTGACCAGGGCCGGGTGCGCGGACTCGATCGCCTTCAGCTCGGCCATCAGCTCGTCGTACTGGCCGTCGCTGATCAGCGGCTCGTCGCGCACGTAGTACGCGAAGGCGTACCGGTCCAGCTCCTCGGAGAGGTCGCGGTGGCGCGTGCGGACGTCGTCGGGGACCTCGGTGAGGTCCTCCCGGTCGGCCACCGGGGTGACGGACGGTTCGACGAGGTCGGCGTCGGTGCTCACGGGCGAACGGTATCCGGCGGGTACGACGGTCAACCGGGGCTCACCCGCTCGTGGCGCGGTGCTCCCGGCGGCAGGTCCCTCGCGCTACCCGGGCAGCAGGTACTTCGCGGCCTCGCGCACCTGGCGCATCGCGGCGCGGGCGTAGGACGGCGTCGCCCCCGCGAGTCCACAGGCGGGGGTGAGCGTCACCGCCCCGGGCAGCCGTTCGGCGGCGAACCCCAGCTCGCTCCACCAGGCCTGCACCCGCGACGCCGTCGCCTTCGGAGCCGGCAGTGCGGTGTCGGTGCCCGGCACGACGCCCGGCAGCAGGTGCACCCCGGCGTCGACCGCCTCACCCACCGCGTCGAGGTCCTGGACCAGGCCCAGGTCGAACGAGAGTCCGGCCGCGCCGGCTGCGCGGAACAGGGTGAGCGGCATGCGCGGCGCGCAGCAGTGCACCACCACGGGGCCGGGCAGCGCCCGCAGGACGGCGGCCAGCTCCTGCTCGACGACGTCGGCGGCGACCGCCGGCAGCTTCCCGAAACCGCTGATCGTCGGCAGCCCGCCCTGGAGCACCGCGGGAACCGACGGCTCGTCGAGCTGGACCACGATCCGCGCGCCGGGGAGCCGGTTCTGCACGGCCGCCACGTGCGCGGAGAGCCCCTCGGCCAGCGACTGACCCAGATCGCGCCGCGCCCCGGGATCGACCACCGCCCGGTCCCCCCGGGTGCGCTCCAGCCCCGCGGCGAGGGTCCACGGCCCGGTGGCCTGCACCTTGAACGGCCCCGTCCAGTCCTCGGCCACGTCGTGCAGCGCGTCGAGGTCCCGGGCGAGGAACTCCTCGGCCCGCTGCTGGTCCATCCCGGGCCGCGGCACCAGCCGCCAGCCCGAGGGGGTGAGGTCGACCGCGAGGCCGACCAGCAGCGCCGCGGTGCGCCCGAGCATGTCGGCCCCGGGGCCCCGGCCGGGCAGCTCGGGGAGGTGGGCGAACCCCGGCAGCTCCCCCACCACCGTGCGCGCCGCCTCGGCCGGGTCGCTGCCCGGCAGGGATCCCACACCGGTGGCGGGGCCCCAGGGCGGACCGGCCGGCTGGGCGCCGTCGGCAGCCCCCGGGGCGGGATGGGCGGGGTCGAGCGGGGAGACCACGGCGGCGACGGTAGCCCGTCGCCCGGAGCACCGGTTCAGCAGGCCAGCCGCTGGTCGGTCGGGACGGCGAGCCCCAGCGCCGGCGGACCCACCGGGGAGCGCGACCCGACATACGCCACCAGGGCCCGGCGGTCCGAGGGCCCGCGCACGACGTCGTCGCCCTCGGCGAAGGAGGTGTACCCCTCGCCCCCCTCGCGCAGGTAGCTCGTCATAGCCACCCGGTAACGCCCCTCCGGCTCGACGCGCGCGCCGTCGATCTCCAGGGAGCAGGGGTCCACGCGGTCGCCCAGCGGCCGGGCCGGGTCGTAGCGGTAGGTCAGGCTGCTGGAGGTGCTCAGCACGAGGACGTCCGCGTGGGTGAACTGGTGTTCCAGCGCCTCCCGGATCGCCGCACCGGAGACGGTGAGGGTCTCGACGCGGAACCCGAACGGCAGGGCGCGGAATGCGTCCCGGTAGGTCACGACGCCGTCGGCGCCCGGCGGGTCGCCGTCGTCCCGGAGCAGGCCGGCCCGCAGCATGGGCACGGTCGTGAAGGCGAGGACGGGACGGCCGTGCCGCTCGTCCTGCACGGCGGCGAGGAACGCATCCGCCACCAGCACGCCCATGGGCGACTCCGGCGCCGGCCCGGCCGGGACGTCCTCGGCCACCTCGCCCACCACCCGGTCGCCCTCGGGCTCGGCACGGGCCACCCAGTGCCCGACGATCCGCTCCACCTCCGCGTCCGCGGCGGTGCGCAGGACCGGCACGGCCGTGGCGGTCGTGCGCTCCCGGTCCACGTCGCCGTCGGCGCGGACGACCAGCCGCAGGTCGGTGACCGTCCGCCCGTAGGTGGCCGCCTGCGTCACCGGCCGCGGAGCGCCGTCGGGGTCGGCCAGCGAGCAGGTGTACGGCGCGTGCGTGTGCCCGCCGATGATCACGTCGACAGCGGGTGACACCTCGGCGTTCAGCGCACCCGCCGGGGTGCCCGCGAGCTCCCCGACGCAGGTGTCCGGCGTCGTGCCCGGCGGCTGGCCGCCACCCTCGTGCGCCAGCAGGACGATCGCCTCCACCCCGCGCTCCTGCAGCTCGGCGGCGTACCGGTTCGCCCCTGCGGCCGGGGGCTCGATCGTCAGCCCCGCGAGCGCCGAACCGGGGACGTAGTCGAGGGTCTCGCGGGTGACGACCCCGATGATCCCGACCTGCGTGCCTCCGCTGGTGCGCACCACCGCGTACGGGGGGAGCGCCGGCTCGCCGGTGTCGGTGTCCCGGACGTTGGCGGCGAGGTAGCCGAACCCCGAGCCGGAGAACTCCTCGCCGGTGCTGTCGCGGAAGCAGCCCTCCGTCCGCCGCGCCACGCCGTCGCAGGCGCCGATGTCGTCGGAGAACTGCCCGTCGGTCGCACCGGACAGCCGGAACAGCTCCTCCTTGCCGCGGTCGAACTCGTGGTTGCCGACCGCGGCGAAGTCCAGACCCAGGGCGTCGAGGACCTCGATGGCCGGTTCGTCCTGGTACAGCGTGGAGGCGAGCGTCGAAGCGCCCACCAGGTCACCCGCGGCCAGGGTGAGGGAGTCCTGCTCGGCGCCGCCGAAGTCCGCCCGCCGGTCGGCGAGCGTCGCGGCCAGGTACGCGGCCCCGCCGACGGGCCAGGGGCCGTCGTCGGGCGTGTCCGGGACCCCGTCGGCCCCGGGCCCCGGCTCACCGGTGTCGAGGAGACCGTCCACGCCCGCCGGCACGTCCAGCCTGCCGTGGAAGTCGTTGAGGGCGAGCACCTGCACCGTGGTCTCGGTGACCGGGGTGGCGGTCCTCTCCGTCGCGGCGGGCTCGCCGTCCGCCGTCGGCGCGACCGTGCTCCGGCAGGCGGTCAGGAGCAGCAGCGAGAGCGCGACGGCCGGCGCTCCGACGCGGTGGGACAGGAGCACAGGACCTCCTCGTCGAGCCGGGCAGGACCACCAAGATGATCACGCCCCCGGCGGACCTGCCACCCGGGAACGCACAGGTCGCCGGTGGCTCCGTCGGTGACGCCGGAGGCCGGCCCCCGCGGTGCGGGAACCGGCCTCCGGTCAGCGTGCTCGGTCGGCGCGGCGGCTCAGCCGAGCGTGAAGGTGGTCGTCGCCCACTCACCCGAGGTGCCGGTCACCGTCACCGTGTACTCGCCGGCCGGAGCCCGCTTGGGCACCGGGAAGCGCATCGTGGCGGTGCCCTGCGCATCGGTCCGGCCCTCGGCCAGGCGGCGCCCGTCGGACAGCACCGCGGTCACCTTCTCGCGGGGGCCGAAGTCCGCCACGGTCACCGAGATCACGTCGCCGAGGTCCGGGGTGGCCGTGGAGAGGGTGGCCGTGGCGTCGCACGGGCCGGCCACGGCGCTGGTGCCGTCGGCGACCGCCGGCGGCTGCGCCGGGGCGTCGGTGCCGCTGAGACCGGTGGCCACCGGCGGGAGGGGGAAGCTGCCCGGCTGGCCGTGGTCGGCCGCCGGCGGGGCGACCGGGCCGGACGCCGCCTCGAAGTAGGCGACGGCGGTCTCGACGTCGACCGGACCGGTGGCGGGATCCGTCCCGTTGGTGAAGGCGGTGAAGGAGTCGCCGCCGGCGATCAGGAAGGAGTTCGCCGCCACCCGGTAGCTGGCCGCGGGGTCGACGACCTCGGCCGGCAGCGGGCCCGAGCCGTCGGGGTCCAGGGTGATCGACGCCGGGTCGACCCGCTGCCCGTAGGGGTTGGCGGTGTCGAAGCGGTAGGAGAAGCCCTCCGAGGTGCCCAGCCGCAGGGTGCTCGCACGCGGCTGGTCGGACTGGAACTGCTGCTCCAGCACCGCGCGGATGTCAGCGCCGGTCAGGGTGATCGCGTTGACCGTGTTCCCGAACGGCTGCACGGTGAACAGCTCGGCGTAGGTGACCTCGCCGACCTCGATGTCGGCGCGGAGGCCACCGGGGTTCATGAACGCCAGCACGGGGTCGCCGTAGGCGGGGTCGACCTGCAGCGCCTCCAGCTGCATCTGCGCCACCAGGTTGCCCAGGCTGGACTCGCCGTCCCGGACGGGGCGGAACACCTGCTGCCCCGTCGTCGGGTCGGTGGTCCAGGTGCCGGCGCGGCGGATGTCCTCGCTGGCGGTGCCGACGACGCGGTCACCCGCCTCGGCGGACCGCTCGTCCCAGTACTCCACGATCCCCGCGATCTCGGCGTCCGGGTTGTCGCGCAGCACCGGGACGTTCGCCGCCCGGTAGTCGCACCCTCGCTGCACGTCACCGGTGCGGCCGTCCAGCGTCAGCCGGATGTCGCTGACCAGGCGGCCGTAGGAGCCGGCCTGGGTGATCAGCCGCGGCTGGCCGGCGGGGTCGGCCACCAGGCAGGAGTAGCTCGCGTGGCTGTGCGAGCTGACGATCAGGTCGACGGCCGGGGAGACCCGGTCGTTGATGTCGACGACCGGGCCGGTCAGCTCGTCGCAGCCGTTGAAGTCGGCCGCGTCCTCGCCGGTGTTCTCCCCGCCCTCGTGCAGGAGCACGCCGATGGCCTCGATGCCCTGCTCCCGCAGCTCGGGGACCCAGCGGTTGACCGCCTCGGCCTCGTCGCCGAAGTCGACGTCGGCGATGCCGGTCGGGGAGACGATGGTCGGGGTGGTGTCGGTGACCACACCGATGAGGGCGATCTTCTTGCCGCCGGCCACGTCGAAGACCTGGTACGGGGGCAGGATCGGCTGGTCCGTGCCCTTGGCGTAGACGTTGGCCGCCAGGTAGGGGAAGTCGGCGCCACGGAACGCGTTCCCGGTGCTGTCCTCGAAGCAACCGGTCACCCCGACCTCGACGCCCTCGCAGGCCTCGACGTCGTCGGTGAACGTGCCGTCGGTGGCCGCCGAGATGCGGCGCAGCTCGTCGGTGCCGCGGTCGAACTCGTGGTTGCCCACGACCGAGACGTCCAGACCCAGGGCGTTGAAGACCTCGATCGTCGGCTCGTCCTGGAAGACGCTGGAGTCGAACGGCGAGGCGCCGATCAGGTCGCCGGTGCTGACGAAGAGCGACGAGTCGGCGTTCCCGCCGGACTGCACGAACGCGGCCCGGGTCTCCTCGACGGTGCTCGCCAGGCTCGCGGCGCCGCCGACCAGGACGGTGCCGTCGTCGGCGGTGCCGGCGACGCCGTCGGGGCCGGGGCCCTCACCGGTGACCAGCGTCGCGTCGCTGCCCGTGGTCTCGGAGATCCGGCCGTGGAAGTCGTTGATCGCGAGGAGCTGGACCGGGACGTCGGCGTAGCGGTCCGGAACGGGGGCGGCCGAGGCCACGGCCGGCAGGCCCACCACCACGGCCGACGCCGCCAGGGTGGCGGTCAGGGAGAGGCGCGTTCTGCGCACGGGAGGTCCTCCAGAAGGGCGTGCGGGACCAGACCGCCGGGAGGGACGGCCTGCGGGTTCGGTGCACGGAGTCGAGCTGCGCGCTCGCGCTCGGGGAGACGGTTCGCGTGAAAGCTAGCGGGCGGCCCGGCTCATGCCAAGGCCCCGTGACGAACCGTCCCTCCTCGTTCACCGGCGGTTCGGATCGCGGCCTGTCCCAGGACCCGGTCACCACGTTCGGCGTCGGGTTCGTAGAGCACCGCCGACTGCCCGGCGGCCACCCCGCGCTGCTCGGCGTCGAGCAGGATCCGCAGCCCGCCGGTCTCGTCGGCGGTCACCGTGCAGGGCACGGGCGTGCCGTGCGCGCGCAGCTGCACCTCCGCCCGGAACGGCGGCACCGGCGGCTCCCCGGTCCACGTCGGAGCGCCGGTGACGACCAGTTCCACGCCGGCGAGGTCGGCGGTGCCGATGGTCACCGTCCGGGTGACCGGCTCGATCCCGAGCACGTAGCGGGGGCGCGAGTCACCGGCGCTCACCCCGAGGCCGCGCCGCTGGCCGACGGTGAAGCCGTAGGTGCCGTCGTGCTCGCCGACGGTCGCGCCGGTGGCGGCGTCGACGACGGGGCCGGGGCGGCTGCCCAGCCGGCGGGCGAGGAAGCCGCGGGTGTCGCCGTCCGGGATGAAGCAGATGTCGTGCGAGTCCGCCTTGGTGGCGACGGCGAAGCCCCGCTCCGCCGCGATCTCCCGCACGCGGTCCTTCGTCATGCCCCCCAGCGGGAACATCGCCGCGGCCAGCTGCTCCGCGGTCAGCACCCCGAGCACGTAGGACTGGTCCTTCGCGGCGTCGACCGACCGCCGCAGCTCGCCGTCGGCCAGCCGCGCGTGGTGGCCGGTGACGACGGCGTCGAAACCGAGCGCCCGCGCCCGGTCCAGGACGGCGGAGAACTTGATCTTCTCGTTGCAGCGCAGGCAGGGGTTCGGCGTGCGACCGGCGGCGTACTCGGCCACGAAGTCCTCGACCACGTCCTCGGTGAACCGCTCGGCCATGTCCCAGACGTAGAACGGGATGCCGAGCTCGTCGGCGACCCGCCGCGCGTCGTGGGAGTCCTCGACGCTGCAGCACCCCCGCGCCCCGCTGCGCAGCGTCTGCCGGTCCGGGGAGAGCGCGAGGTGCACCCCGGTGACGTCGTGGCCGGCATCGACGGCGAGCGCCGCGGCGACGGCGGAGTCCACTCCCCCGCTCATCGCGGCGAGCACCCTCACCGGCGCCCCGTCCCGGCCCGCCGGGCGCGCTCGACCACCGGGGCGATCACCTCGAGCAGGGCGTCGACGTCGTCGTCGGTGCTGGTGTGCCCGAGGCTGAACCGCAGCGAGCTGCGCGCCCGGTCGGGGTCGGCGCCCACGGCCAGCAGGACGTGGCTCGGACGGGCCACCCCGGCGCTGCACGCCGACCCGGTCGAGCACTCGATGCCGCGGGCGTCCAGCAGCATGAGGAGCGCGTCGCCCTCGGCGCCGGGGAACGACAGGTGGGCGTTGCCGGGCAACCTGCCGGGGCCGGAGCGCACCACGTCGTCGAGCGGGGCACCGTTGAGCTGCGCGTCGGGCACCTGCGCGGCGACGCCGGCCACCAGCCGGTCGCGCAGCCGGGCCAGGTCCGCGGCCCGCTCGACGCGGCCCTGCACCGCCGTGTGCGCGGCCACCGCCAGCCCGACGATGGCGGCGACGTCGAGGGTGCCGGAGCGGACGTCGCGCTCCTGGCCTCCTCCGTGCAGCAGCGGCGTGCACTCGGCGTCGCGGCGCAGCAGGAGGGCGCCGGCGCCCATGGGCCCGCCCAGCTTGTGCCCGGTCATCGTGAGCGCGTCGACGCCGCTGGCGCCGAAGTCGACCAGCACCTGCCCGACGGCCTGCACCGCGTCGGTGTGGAAGGGGACGCCGACGTCGTGCGCGGTGGCCGCGAGCGCGGCGACGTCGCTGACGGTGCCGATCTCGTTGTTGGCCCACATGACGCTGGCGACCGCGACGTCGCTGCCATCACCGAGCGCCTCGGCGAGCGCCTGCGGGGTGACCCGGCCCGTCGGCTCGACCGGCAGCCAGGTGACCTCGGCGCCCTCGTGCTTGGCCAGCCACTCGACGCTGTCCAGGACGGCGTGGTGCTCGGCCGGGCTGACCACGATCCGGCGACGGCGGGAGTCGGCCTCGCGCCGGGCCCAGAACAGTCCCTTGATCGCGAGGTTGTCGCTCTCCGTGCCACCGCCGGTGAACAGCACCTCCGAGGGCCGGGCACCCAGCGCCTCGGCCAGCCGCTCGCGGGCCTGCTCGGCGGCGCGGCGCGCGGCCCTGCCGCTCGCGTGCAGCGACGAGGCGTTGCCCACGCGGCCGAGCTGCTCGGTCATCGCGGCGAGCACCTCGGGCAGCATCGGCGTGGTCGCCGCGTGGTCGAGGTAGACCGGCTCGGAGTACGTCATGACGCGCTCAGGGTAGTCGCGGGAACGGCCGCAGCCGCTGTCGCCGTCGGGGAACCACCCGCACGCGGGGCGAGCACCGCGCCGGTGACCGCGACGGCCGACAGCACGACCACCCCGGCCACGACCGCCAGCGGCAGCGTCAGCGCCCCGGTGACCGCAACGGCGACGAGGATCCCGACCACGCCGACGCAGAGCGCGGCTCCGGTGACGTCGGCGATCTGGAAGGCCGCGGAGTCCGCGCCGCGGGTGGCGTCGGACGAGCGGTCCAGCAGCAGGACGCTGAGGCTGGGCATGCCCAGCCCCATGCCGAGCCCCGCCACCGCCCAGCTCGCGTACGCCGGCCAGCCGCCGATACCCGGGACGGCGATGGCCGCGGTGGCCAGCAGCCCTGCGGTCAGGACCACGAACCCGAGCCGCAGCAGGCGCACCCGCGACCAGTGCGCGTTGCGCCCCTGCAGCTGCGAGGCGGTGGCCCAGCCCAGGGCGCCGGCGGTGAGCGGGATCCCCGCGGCGGTGGCGGAGTACCCGTGCAGCTCGGTGAGGGCCAGCGGGAGCAGGGCGTCCATGCCGAAGAAGGCGCCGGCCAGCAGGCCGCGCCCGGCGACCACCGCGGGCAGCCCCGGTCGGGCGACGGCGGTGCCCGCGGGCAGCAGCGGGCGGAGGCCGACGACCAGGGCCAGCAGCCCGGCGACGGCCAGCCCGGCCGCCAGGAGGTCCAGGCGCTGCCCGGCGTACTGCAGCGCCCCGATGCCCACGCCGGCCAGCAGCGCCCACCAGCGGCGGGCGGACGCGGGGGCGGCGGCCGCGGCCGGCCGGGGCAGCGCGCGGACTGCGGGCAGCACCAGCCCGAGGCCGAGGAGGATGAGCGGCAGCAGCCCGAGGAAGACCAGCCGCCAGGTGAGGTGGGTGGTGAGCAGCCCGGCGACGACCGGGCCGATCAGCGCCGGCAGCACCCAGGCCGCGGCGAACGCGCCGAACAGCCGGGGCCGCAGGCCGGGGGCGAACGCCTGACCGGCCACCACGTACAGCGAGACGGCGATGACGCCCCCGCCGACGCCCTGCAGCGCCCGCGCCGCGACGAACACCGCCATGTGCCCCGAGACGCCGGCGGCGAGCAGCCCCGCCGCGAAGACCGCCACACCGGTCAGCAGCGCGACCCGGGACCCGCGGCGGTCACCCAGGTCACCGCCGAGCACCATCCCGACGACGGAGGCGACGAGGAAGGCGCTGAACGGCCACGCGTACCAGGCGAGCCCGTCGAGCTCCCGCACCGCGGTCGGCATCGCGGTCGCCACCGCCATCGCCTCGAAGGCGACGAAGGTGACCAGCATCAGCAGCCCGGCGGTGGTCAGCCGGTGCACCCGGTCGAACAGCGTCGGGGGCGCTCCGGTCTCCACGCCGTGGCCAACCACGCGCGCCCCCGGCTGCTTCCCGTCCCCCGACACGAGTCGAGCGCCGACCCCCGGAGGGATCGGCGCTCGACCGGTTGTTCAAGCCTTGCGGGTTCAGTCCGCGCGGCCGGCCCCGTCCAGAGGCTCACGCCGAGCGGAGCGAGGCATGAGGAGGACGGGGTCCTTCACTTGCGGGCGTTGATCTGCTCGGTGGCCTGCGGCACGACCGTGTTCAGGTCGCCGATGACACCGAAGTCGGCCAGCTCGAAGATCGGGGCCTCGGGGTCCTTGTTGATGGCCACGATGGTCTTCGAGGTCTGCATGCCGGCGCGGTGCTGGATCGCACCCGAGATGCCGACGGCCACGTACAGCTGCGGCGAGACGGTCTTGCCGGTCTGCCCCACCTGGAAGCTGTGCGGGTAGAAGCCGGAGTCCACCGCGGCGCGGGAGGCGCCGACGGCGCCGCCCAGCGAGTCGGCCAGGGCCTCGATGATCGAGAAGTTCTCGGCGCTGGCCACACCGCGACCACCGGAGACGACGATCGAGGCCTCGGTGAGCTCGGGGCGGTTGCTCTTCTGCTCGACGACGCGCTCGACGACCCGGACCTGCTTGGCCGCGTCGCTGATCGACACCGACACGGGCTGCTCGGCGCCGGCGGCCGGAGCCGGCTCGGGGGTGACCGAGTTGCCGCGCAGCGTGTAGATCGGGGTGCCGGTGGTGACCTTCGAGTGGACGATCGTCGCCCCGGCGAACGCGGCCTGGGCCGCGGTGCCGTCGGCGGCGATCTCGGTGACGTCGGTCAGGAAGCCGCTGCCGGTCTTGACGGCCAGGCGCGCGGCGATCTCCTTGCCCTCCGGGGAGGACGGGATGACGACGGCGGCCGGCGACTTCTCGCCCACCAGCTGGGCCAGCACCTCGGCCTTGGGGGCCACGAGGTAGTCGTCGATGTCGGCCGACTCGGCCACGTAGACGGTGGCCGCGCCGTACTCGGCGAGCTGGTCGCGCACGCCGGCCGCGGTGCCGGGGGCGCCGAGGACGACGGCCGAGGGCTCACCGAGCGCGCGGGCCGCGGTGAGGGCCTCCAGGGTGGTCTTGCGGACGCCGCCGCCGGCCGGGTTCAGCTCGGCCAGGACCAGGACCTCTGCCATGATTTTCTCCTCTTCCTTCGATCCGGGCCGGGCTCAGACGATCTTCTGGCTGGCGAGGAAGTCGACGAACTTCTGCGCGCCGTCGCCCTCGTCGGGAACCTTGACGCCCTCGCCCTTGGGCGGGCGGCCGGCGAAGTCGAGCACCTGGGTGGTGGCGTTGGCCAGGCCCACCGTGGAGGGGTCGACGCCGAGGTCGGCCAGGGTCCTGGTCTCGACCGGCTTCTTCTTCGCGGCCATGATCCCCTTGAACGAGGGGTAGCGAGGCTCGTTGATGGTGTCCCAGGTGGAGATGATCGCCGGCAGCGGAGCCTCGAGGGCCCAGTAGCCGCCGTCGGTCTGCCGCTCGACCTTGGCGGTGCCGCCGTCGATGGTGACCTTGCGGGCCCCGGAGAGCTGCGGGATGCCCAGGCGCTCGGCCAGCAGGGCGGGCATGACGCTCATCTGGCTGTCGGTGGCCTCGGCCCCGCACATCACCAGGTCGTACTCGAGCTGCTGCAGGGCGGCGGCCAGGACGGCGCTGATCTGCGAGGCGTCCGAGCCGTGGATCGCCTCGTCGCTGACGTGGACGGCCTTGTCGGCGCCCATGGACAGCGCCTTGCGGATGGCGTCCGTGGCGTCGTCGGGGCCGACGGTGAGGACGGTGACCTCCCCGCCCTGCGCCTCCTTGATGGTGAGCGCCTCCTCGATGGCGTACTCGTCCATCTCGTTGATCACGTTGTCCGCGGACGCCCGGGCGACGGTGTTGTCGGCCGGGTCCAGCTTCCGCTCACTTCCCGAGTCCGGGACCTGCTTGACAAGAACGACGATGTTCATCGCGCTGAACCTTCCTCAGGACGCGTTCAAGACGCGGGCACGGTGACCCGCCTGGCTCCGATCATGGAGGCTACTGCGCAGTAACGCTGCTGCGGCACGAGGGGCCGGTGAGGCACGTCACGCCGACCTCCCCCGCGTCCCGCGGGCCGGCAGGACGCAGGCAAGGTCAGGTCAGGTCGCCGCCCCCGACGGCTCCGGCAGCAACCGGCGCAGCACGTCGGCCAGCGTGATGACGCCGATCACGGCGCCGGCGTGAGTCACCAGCGCGAGGTGGTTCCTGGTCTCCCGCATCGCGGTCAACGCCGCGTGGACGGTGGTGTCCGCGTCGAGGCGGAAGACGGGGCGCGCGAACTGCTCGGCGGGAGCGTCGTCCGGTGCCGAGAGGGTGTCGCGGACGTGCACGACGCCGGCGATCCCCGCTCCGTCGTCGAGCAGGATCCGCAGGTGCCCGGTCGTCCGGGTGGCTTCGCGCACCTCACCGGCGGTCCCGTGCACCCCCACGGCCACCAGCGGGGCGCCGGGACGGACGAGCTCGCCGACGGTGAGGCGCTCGAGCTCCAGGGCGCTGGAGAGCTGGCCCGAGAACCGTGCGTCGAGGGCGCCGACGTCCACCGAGTGCTCCACCAGGTGCCGCAACGCTGCGGAGCCGTGACCGGCTGCGACCCCGTTCGCCGGTTCGACGCCGACGCTGCGCACCAGGACGTTCGCCGCCGAGTTGAGGACGCGCAGCAGCGGACGGAACACCGCCATGAACGCCCGCATGGGCAGCGCGAGCATGGTCGCGGAGCGCTCCGGGTGGGCGATCGCCCACGACTTCGGGGCCATCTCCCCCACCACCAGGTGCACGAACGTGACCACGACCAGCGTCAGGACGAAGCCCACGACGTCTGCGGCGACAGGCGGCAGTCCCCAGGCCTCGAACACCGGGGTCAGCCAGTGGTGCACGGCGGGCTTGCTGATCGCACCGAGCGCGAGGGTCGCGGCGGTGATGCCCAGCTGCGAGCCGGCCAGCAGCAGCGTCAGCTCCGAGGAGCTCCGCAGCGCGGCCCGGGCGGAGCGGCTGCCGGCGGCCGCGTCCTCCAGGCGGTGCCGCTTGGCCGCCAGGGCGGCGAACTCGACCGCCACGAAGAAGGCGCTGAGCGCGACGATGACCACCGTCGCGGGCAGCACGACCCAGGGGCTGCCGCTCACCGGCCGGCCTCCTCGGTCGCGGTGGGGGCCTCGACCCGGCGGGGCAGCTCGAGGCGTACCCGCGACGGGACGTGGCGTTCGACCGCCAGCACCTCGAGGCGCAGCTGCCGGGGGGCGGGGGCGCCGTCGGCGACCAGATCGGCGAGGTCGGGCGGCAGCTCGACCTCCAGCCGGGTGCCGGGTTCGGGAAAGGCTCCGTGGACGGCGATGACCAGGCCGGCGATCGTCTCGAAGTCGCCCCGCGGCAGGTCGGCGCCCAGCGCCCGCTCCACCTCGTCGACGTGCACGTCGCCCGGCATCTCCCACACGCCGTCGCCCTCGACCGGGACGTACCCCGAGTGCTCGGCGTCGTGCTCGTCGGTGATCTCACCGACGAGCTCCTCGGCCAGGTCCTCGACGGTGATGACACCGGCGAAGCCGCCGTACTCGTCGATGACGCAGGCCAGCCGGTCGTCGGTCTGCCCGAGCAGGAGCAGCGTGTCGGGCAGCGGGCTGAACGTGGAGACGGTCAGCGGGGGCCGGGCGATCGTGGTGACGGGCGCGCTGTCGGACGCCGTGGTGGTCAGCAGGTCGACCAGGTGCACCACGCCGACGACGTCGTAGGTGTCGCCCGCCAGCACCGGGTACCGGGAATGCCCCTGCGCCATGAGCGTGCGCAACTGGCCGATGGTGTCGGCATCGGTCACCGTGTCCACCCGCGGGCGGGGGGTCATCGCGTGCCCGGCGTCCCGGCCGGGGAAGTCGAGGATGCGGTCGAGCATCATCGACAGCTCCGCCGGCAGGTCCCCGCTCTCCCGTGAGTCCTCCACGATGTGCTCGAGGTCGCGCGCGGTCGCGGCCTGCTCGACGTCGTGCACCGGCTCGATGCGCAGCGCCTTCAGCAGCAGGTTCGATGCGGCGTCGAAGACCCGGATCAGCCAGCCGAAGACGGTCAGGTAGAGGACGGTCGACCGGGCCAGCCACCGGGCGACGGGCTGGGGCCGGGCGATGGCGAGGTTCTTCGGGAAGAGCTCGCCGAACAGCATCTGCACGACCGTGGAGAACAGCAGCGCGAGCACCGCGCCGATGCCCACCGACACCGCGGCGGGGATGCCGATGCCGCCGAGCAGCGTGCCGAGGGACCGCCCGATCAGGGGCTCGGCGACGTAGCCGACGAGGAGCCCGGTCACGGTGATGCCCAGCTGGGCGCCCGAGAGCATGAAGGAGGTGCGACGGGTCACGGTCAGCGCCTGCTCGGCGGCGGAGTCACCGTCCGCCGCCAGGGCGGTGAGCTCCGACCGGTCGACCGCCATGTAGGCGAATTCCTGCGCCACGAAGTACCCCGTGACGACGGTGATGCCGAAGACGACGAGCACGCCGGTCAGGAGGGTGAGGACCTCGGTCACCGGCCGCGAACCCCCTCGTCGGATCCGGGGGGCGCGGCCGGGCGTCTGTGACTCGTACTCATGTCTCTCTTCGTGGGCCGGTGGGGGCGGGCGACGCCTCCGCGACCGACCAACGGTGCGTGGGCCCCGAGCGTTCCGCGACCGAGCGGCTCAGGCCGGTGGCCACTCCCCCGTCGTGGCGAACCGCCGGAGGATCTCGGTGTACGGGGCGAGGTCCAGCCCCTGCGCCGCGACCCAGTCGTCGGAGTAGTAGGTGCGCGCGTACCGCTCCCCGCCGTCGCACAGCAGGGTCACCACGCTCCCCTGCCGCCCGGCGGCGACCATCTCGGCGACCAGCCCGAAGGCGCCCCACAGGTTGGTGCCCGTCGAACCCCCCGCCCGGCGTCCGGTGACCTGCTCCAGGTGCCGCATCGCGGCCAGCGACGCCGCGTCGGGCACCGCGATCATCCGGTCGACGATGGTCGGCACGAACGAGGGCTCCACGCGCGGCCGCCCGATGCCCTCGATGCGCGACGGCGTCCCCGTCGTCCAGCCCGGCTCGCCGGCCGCGTACCCGGGGAAGAAGGCGGAGTTCTCCGGGTCGACCACGGCCAGCCGGGTCGGGTGCCGCCGGAACCGGAGGTACCGGCCGATGGTGGCGCTGGTCCCGCCGGTGCCGGCCCCGACCACGACCCACTCCGGCACCGGGTGCCGCTCGGCGGCGAGCTGCTCGAAGATCGACTCGGCGATGTTGTTGTTGCCGCGCCAGTCGGTGGCGCGTTCGGCGTAGGTGAACTGGTCGAGGTAGTGCCCCCCGCACTCGTCGGCGAGCCGGCGGGCCTCGTCGTACATCTCCGGGGCCCGGTCGACGAAGTGGCACCGCCCTCCGTGAAACTCGATGAGCGCCACCTTCTCCGGGCTGGTGGACCGCGGCATCACCGCGATGAAGGGCAGGCCGAGCATCCGGGCGAAGTAGGCCTCGCTCACCGCCGTCGACCCGCTGGAGGCCTCCACCACCGTGCTGCCCTCGGTGATCTGCCCCGAGCACAGCCCGTAGAGGAACAGCGACCGGGCCAGCCGGTGCTTGAGGCTGCCGGTCGGGTGGGTGGACTCGTCCTTGAGGTAGAGGTCGACCCCCCACTCGGGCGGCAGCGGGTAGACCAGCAGGTGGGTGTCCGCGCTGCGCCGCGCGTCGGCCTCGACGGCCGAGACGGCGCGGTCGACCCACGCCCGGCCGCCTGGGTCGGACCGGTCGACGACGGCGTCCACGGGGGTCAGCGGCCGGTGAATTCGGCCTTGCCCGGACCGTTCTCCAGGAAGGAGCGCATCCCGGACTTCTGGTCCTCGGTGTCGAACAGCTCGGCGAACAGCCGGCTCTCCAGGTCCAGCCCCTGCTCGATCGGCAGCTCGAGGCCCTCGTCGATCGCCCGCTTGGCCGCCGCCAGGGCCAGCGGCGGGCCGGCGGCGAGCTTGCGGGCCATGGCGAGTGCGGTGTCGTACACCTCGGCGTCGGGGACGACGGCGTCGGCGAGCCCCATCTCCAGGGCCTCCTCCGCACCGACGTGGCGGCCGGTGAACACCAGGTCCTTGGCCCGCGCCGGGCCGACCAGCCGGGCCAGGCGCTGGGTGCCGCCGGCGCCCGGGATGACGCCGAGCAGGATCTCGGGCTGGCCGATCTTCGCCCCCGCCCCCAGCACGCGGAAGTCGGCGCACAGCGCCAGCTCGTAGCCGCCGCCGAGCGCGTAGCCGGTGACGGCGGCGATGACGGGGCGCGGGATCCGCGCCACCGCGCGGAACGAGTCCTGCAGCTCCTTGCCCCACGCGGTCATGCCGGTGGCGTCGAGCTGCGACATCGCCTTGATGTCGGCGCCGGCGGCGAAGACCCGCTCCCCGCCGTAGATGACCACGGCACGCACGTCGTCGCGCTGCCCGGCCTCCAGCGCCGCGGCCCGCACCTCCAGGTGCAGCTGCTCGTCGATCGCGTTCATCTTCGGCCGGTCGAGCCGAATCGTGCCGACACCGTCGGCCACCTGCAGGGTCACGAATTCGGGCATGCGGGGAGCCTATCCGTGGCCCCTCCAGGGGACCGCCCCGAGCGTGCGAGGGGTGGGAAGGAGGGGGTCCTTCTGCTAGCGAGCCCGGCGGGCGGTGAAGCGGCCGCCGGTGCGGGTCAGCTCGAGCGGGAGCCCGAAGGTGTCCGACAGGTGCCCGGCGGTGAGGACGTCGTCGGCCGCACCGGAGGCCACCACCTCGCCCTCCCGCAGCAGCAGCGCGTGGGTGTAGCCCGGCGGGATCTCCTCGACGTGGTGCGTGACCAGCACCTGCGCGGGCGCGTAGTGGTACTTCGCGAGGTCCGTCAGCCGGGCCACCAGGTCCTCGCGCCCGCCGAGGTCGAGGCCGGCGCCGGGCTCGTCCAGCAGCAGCAGCTCGGGGTCGGGCATCAGCGCGCGGGCGATCTGGGTCCGCTTGCGCTCACCTTCGCTGAGCGTGCCGAAGGGCCGGTGGGCGTACTGGGCCACCCCCCACTGCTGCATGAGCATCCCGGCCCGGGTCAGGTCGTGGACGTCGTAGCGCTCCCGCCAGCGGCCGACGACGGCGTAGCCGGCCGACACGACGATGTCGCCGGTCCTCTCCGACGGGGCGATCCGCTGGGCGAGCGAGGCGCTGGTCAGCCCGATGCGGGGCCGCAGCTCGAACACGTCGACGGCCCCGAGCGTCTCGCCCAGCAGCCGCACCTCTCCGCGGGTCGGGTGCAGCTGCGCGGCCGCCAGCTGCAGGAGCGTCGTCTTCCCCGCCCCGTTGGGGCCGAGCACCACCCAGCGCTGGTCCTCCTCCACCACCCAGTCGATGCCGCGGAGCAGGTGGTTCTGGCCCCGGACGACGTCGACCCCGGTCATCCGTACGACCGCCCCCTCGGGGGCGTCAGGGTTCGCCACGCCCCCATCCAACCAAGCGGCGCGGCGGTCGGTGCGCCCGCTCCGGGTGAGGACTTGGCACGATCGCCCGGTGACCGATCTCCCGGCCGCCGGCCACCCGCTCCTCGACGTGCTGCCCGGCGCGCCCGCCCCCCTGGGCGCGGTGTGGGACGGCCGCGGGACGAACTTCGCGCTGTGGTCGGCCGGCGCCTCCGCCGTCGACCTGTGCCTGTTCGACCCCGACGGCGCCGAGCACCGGCACCGCCTCGAGGAGACCACCCACCAGGTCTGGCACGGCCGGCTCCCGGGCATCGGCCCCGGGCAGCGCTACGGCTACCGCGTGCACGGCGGCTACGACCCGTTCTCGGGGCAGCGGTTCAACCCGGCCAAGCTGCTGCTCGACCCCTACGCGCGGGCCGTCGACGGCGAGCTCCGGCTGCACACCGCGCTCTTCGGCCACCCGTTCGGCGCCCCCGACTCCGCCGTCCCCGACGACCAGGACTCCGCGCCGTACGTGCCGCGCGGCGTCGTCGTGCACGACCCGTTCCCCTGGGACGGGGACCGCCCGCTGCGGCGCTCGTGGTCCGACACGGTCATCTACGAGGTGCACGTCAAGGGCGCGACCGCCCGTCATCCCGGGGTCCCGCCGCACCTGCGCGGCACGTACGCCGGGCTCGCCCACCCGGCGTTCGTCGAGCACCTGCTGGCCCTCGGCGTGACGGCGGTGGAGCTGCTGCCGGTGCACCAGTTCGTCAGCGAGCCGCACCTGCTGCGCCGCGGGCTGACCAACTACTGGGGTTACAACACGCTCGGCTACTTCGCACCGCACGCCGCCTACAGCTCCTCCGGCAGCGGCGGCGGGCAGGTGACCGAGTTCAAGACGATGGTGAAGGAGCTCCACGCCGCCGGTATCGAGGTGATCCTCGACGTGGTCTACAACCACACCGCCGAGGGTGACCACACCGGGCCGACCCTGTCGTTCAAGGGCATCGACAACCCCGGCTACTACCGGCTCGACGGCGGCAACCCGGCCCGTTACACCGACTACACCGGCTGCGGGAACACCCTCGACGTGCGCCGGCCGGCGGTCCTGGGGCTGCTCATGGACTCGCTGCGCTACTGGGTGACCGAGATGCACGTCGACGGCTTCCGCTTCGACCTCGCCTCCGCGCTTGCGCGCTCCATGCACGACGTCGACCGGCTGTCGGCGTTCTTCGACGTCGTGCACCAGGACCCCGTGGTCAGCCAGGTCAAGCTGATCGCCGAGCCGTGGGACATCGGCCCCGGCGGCTACCAGGTCGGCAACTTCCCGCCCCCGTGGACGGAGTGGAACGGCAAGTACCGCGACACCGTGCGGGACGTGTGGGCGGGCGCCCACGTCGGAGTGCGGGACCTCGCCTACCGGCTGACCGGCTCCTCGGACCTCTACCGCTCCGACGGCCGCCGTCCGTTCGCCAGCATCAACTTCGTCACCGCGCACGACGGCTTCCCCCTCGCCGACCTGGTGAGCTACGAGCACAAGCGCAACGAGGCCAACGGCGAGGAGAACCGGGACGGCGAGAGCCACAACCGGAACTGGAACTGCGGCGTCGAGGGGCCCACCGACGACCCGGAGGTGCTCGCCCTGCGCGCGCGCCAGGTGCGCAACCTCCTGGCCACGCTGCTGCTGTCCACCGGGGTGCCGATGCTCACCGCCGGTGACGAGCTGGGCCGCACCCAGGGGGGCAACAACAACGCCTACTGCCAGGACAACGAGATCTCCTGGCTGGACTGGGACAACGCCGACGAGGACCTGCTCGCCTTCGTCACCCGGCTGGTCCGGCTCCGGCGCGGCGCCCCGGTGCTGCGGCAGGAGGCGTTCTTCGAGGGGCACGAGCTGGCCGGCACCGGCGGCACCCGCGACCTGGCGTGGTTCGCCCCGGGTGGAGGTCAGCTCACCACCGGGCACTGGTTCGACACCGGGCTGCAGACGGTAGGCATGTACCTCGACGGCCGCGGCATCCGGCACCGCGACGAGCACGGCCACCCGGTGGTCGACGACTCCTACCTGGTGCAGGTGCACGCCGGGCCCGACCCGGTGACCGTCGAGCTCCCCGGCCCGCCGTGGGCCGACGGCTACGAGCTGGTGCTCTCCACCGAGTACGCCCGCGGCACCCCGCCGGAGCCGACCTTCGTGGCCCCGGGGCCGCTGGTGATGCCCGGCCGCTGCGTCTGGCTGCTCCGCGTCGAACGCCGCCCCTGAGACGTCGACTGCGCAGTTGTTGCCGCCGACACGCGGCGGCACGCCGTCCTGAGCTGCATCAACTGCGCAGTCGGGCGGCCCCCACGACGCACGAGAGCCCCCGGTCCTGGTGGCCGGGGGCTCTCGGTGGTTCGCGCTGCAGTTACTCCTGCGGCTGCTCGAAGGTGATGACGGTCCAGCCCAGCAGCAGGCGGTCGCCGTCGGAGAGCGGGTGGGCCACACCCGGCTCCAGCTGGGTCCACTCGGTGGCCTCGGGGCCGGCGACGTGGGTGCCGTTGAGCGAGCCGAGGTCGACCAGCGAGACCTCGCGGCCGTTGCGGGTCAGCGCGGCGTGGGCGGAGGAGAGCACGTTCTGGGTGTCGGCTATCGGCACCGCACGCGCCGAGCCGCTGGAGACCATCTCGTGGTTGTCGGGACGCCGGCCGAGCACGAGGTCCTCGTCGATGGTGACCACCATGCCGTCGTCGAACCGCAGGATCGGGGTGGCCTCGGCGGGGTCCGGCCGCCAGAAGGCGGTCTGCTCGCCCGAGTCGGGGCGGGCCGACGCCGCCGAGGAGCCCCGGCCGGCGCCGAAGCCCGCGTCCGTGCCCGCAGAGAACGACGACTGCGCCGCCGCCACCGGTGCCGCGGCGGCGACCGGCGCCGCACCGGCCAGGTGCAGCGTGGCGCCACCGCCGGGCACGGTGCCCTCGACCAGGTCGTAGCTCACCCCCGGCGGGGTGCGCGGCGCCGACTGCCCCGGGCCCACGTAGAGCGACTGCCCCAGCGAGAAGCCGGCCGCGAGCGTGCCGCCCTCGACCGACGACCCGGAGACCGGGACGCCGTCGACGGCCGGCTGCCCCTTGCCCGCCCACAGCGCGACACCGGTTCCGGCGTCGGCGGTGACGACGAGGGCGAAGGACACGCTGCCGGAGGCGAGGGAGCTCAGCTGACCGGCGACGGCGGCGAGGACGCGGTCGGCCCCGGGACCCGTCACGCCCAAGCAGGCGTGCAGGGCCGACACGAGGGCGGGCGAGCCGGGAGCGTCGACCCACAGCAGGCCGCCGCCACGGCGGGCGACGACGGCATCTCCGGGGAGGACTTCACAGCGGTCGGGCATGGCGTCCAGCCTAGTGATCCGCGAGCGGTCTGGCTGGGCGCGGGCCGACGCCACGCCGGGGCGTCACGACGTCACACGGTGTCGCTGGGGCCGACGTGGTGGATGAGCCGGCTGAGCCCGGCTACGCCGTGCTCACCACGCCGAGCTCCGCCGGATCGGCGAGGTGCTCCGAGTGCGGGAGGACGCGCACCGTGTAGCCGAAGGCGCCCGTCCGCTCCAGCGGCACGGTGGCGGTGAACCAGTGGCGCGTCCCGTCCGCGTGCTCGTGGGCCATGGGCACGGTGGTCACCTCGTGCAGCCCGTCGGCGTCGTCGACCCGGCCGTAGGCGGCCTGCACCTGGACGTCGCCGGGCTGCAGCCCCGGCAGCTCGACCTCGGCCCGCAGCGCGAGGGTCGAGCCGATCTCCGGGGTGTCGCCGGCGCCGGTCGCCTCGACGTGGGCGACGCGCACGTCGTGCCACTGGGACAGCAGGTGCGCCCGCCACGAGGCCTCGGTGCGCGCCGGTGCGTAGCCGTCGGCGGCCATCGCACGGGCCGAGCCGGCCGCCGGCACGTACAGCCCGCGGACGTAGTCGCGGACCATCCGGGTGGCCAGGACCTTGGGGCCGGTCTCGCGCAGGGTGTGCCGCACCATCTCCACCCAGCGGCCCGGCACGCCGTCGCTGTCCCGCTCGTAGAAGCGCGGCAGCACCTGGGTGCTCAGCAGGTCGTAGATCGCCCGGGCCTCCACCTCGTCGCGGCGGTCGGAATCGGCGACGCCGTCGGCGGTGGGGATCGCCCAGCCGTTCTGCCCGTCGAACCACTCGTCCCACCAGCCGTCGCGGATGGAGAGGTTCAGGCCGCCGTTGAGCGCGGCCTTCATGCCCGAGGTGCCACAGGCCTCGAGCGGGCGCAGCGGGTTGTTCAGCCAGACGTCGCAGCCCCAGTAGAGGTAGCGCGCCATCCCGATGTCGTAGCCGGGCAGGAACGCGATCCGGTGGCGGATCTCCGGGTCGTCGGCGAACTCCACCATCTGCTGGATGAGCCGCTTGCCGCCGTCGTCCGCGGGGTGGCTCTTCCCGGCGATGACCAGCTGCAGGGGTCGCTCGGGGTCCAGGAGGAGGGCCTTGAGCCGCTCCGGGTCGCGCAGCATCAGCGTCAGCCGCTTGTACGAGGGCACCCGGCGGGCGAAGCCGATGGTGAGCACGTCGGGGTCGAAGGCGGTGTCGGTCCACCCGACCTCCGTCTCGGTGGCACCGCGGGACAGCGCGGTCTCCCGGATCCGCCGGCGCACCTCCTCGACGAGGCGGCCCCGCAGCGCCCGGCGGACGCCCCACAGGACGTCGGCGGGGATCTTGTCGACGCCGTCGAAGTGCACCGGCCCGTCGACCGTGACCGGATCACCCTGGCTGGAGGTCTGGGTGCCCATCTCCACCAGCTCGCGCGCGGTCCAGGTGGGGGCGTGCACGCCGTTGGTGATGGAGCTGATGGGCACGTCACTCTCGTCGAAGCCCGGCCACAGGTCGTTGAACATCCCCCGGCTGACGTGCCCGTGCAGCGCGCTCACCCCGTTGGCCCGCTGGCCCAGGCGCAGGCCCATGTGCGCCATGTTGAACTTCGTCGGGTCGTCCTCGGCGCCCAGCGGGAGCAGCTGGTCCATCGGCACGCCGAAGCCGGTGAAGTAACGCTCGATGAGCGCCTTCGGGAACCGGTCGATGCCGGCCGGCACGGGGGTGTGGGTGGTGAAGACGGTGCCCGCGCGCACGGCCTGGAGCGCCTCGGCGAAGGTGAGACCGTGCGCCTCGGTGAGCTCCCGGATGCGCTCGACGCCCTGGAAGCCGGCGTGGCCCTCGTTGGCGTGGAACACCTCCGGCTGCGGGGTGCCGGTCAGCGAGCAGTAGGCGCGCAGCGCCCGCACCCCGCCGATGCCCAGCAGCATCTCCTGCCGGAGGCGGTGGTCCTCGTCGCCGCCGTAGAGCCGGTCGGTGACCAGCCGCTCGCCCGGGGCGTTCTCCTCGATGTCGCTGTCCAGCAGCAGCAGCGAGACCCGCCCGACCTGCGCGCGCCAGACGTGCGCGTGCAGGGTCCGCCCCTCCGGCAGCGGCACGGTGATGACCACGGCCGAGCCGTCGGCCTGGCGGAGCAGCTTGATCGGCAGGCCGTGCGGGTCCAGCGAGGGGTAGTGCTCGAGCTGCCACCCGTCGGCGGACAGCCCCTGGCTGAAGTAGCCGGCCCGGTACAGCAGGCCCACGCCGATCAGCGGTACGCCGAGGTCGGAGGCGGCCTTCAGGTGGTCGCCGGCGAGGATGCCCAGGCCGCCGGAGTACTGCGGGAGCACCTCGCTGATGCCGAACTCGGCGGAGAAGTAGGCGATGCTCCGCGGCGCCTCGTCGCCCAGCGACTGGTACCAGCGCGGGGTGGCGAGGTACTCCTCCAGGTCGTCGACGGCGTCGGTCAGCCGGCGGACGAACCGCCGGTCCTTGGCCAGGGTGGCCAGGCGTTCGGCCGACACCTCCCCCAGCACGCGCACCGGGTCGCCGCCGCAGCGGCCCCACAGATCGGGGTCGAGGGCCTCGAACAGATCGCGGGTCTCGACGTGCCAGGACCAGCGCAGGTTCGTCACCAGCTGGGAGAGCGGCAGGAGCGGCTCCGGCAGAGCCGCGCGGACGGTGAACCGACGAAGAGCTCGCACCCGGCGAGCCTAACGAGTCGCGGGCCCTCCGTCGCGTCCGTCGCGCGGTGCCCCGCGGAGCCCGCCGGAGCAGGCCACCGACCCCGGACGGGTGAGGTGGGAGCTGCGGACGAGCGGCCGAGATGCTGGTGAGGCGGCAGCTCAGTAGCGTGGTCGCCGATGACTGGCCGCGCTGATCTCCGCCTCGGCATCACCGATGTCGCCCCCGTCGTGTCCTGCGGGTCCTTCTCGGCCCGCGCGGTGGTCGGTGAACACCTGCCGATCACCGCCACCGTCTTCCGCGAGGGCCACGACGCCGTCGCGGCCAACGTCGTGTGGATCCCACCCGGCGCCGAGGACGACCCCGGCCCGCTGCGCCGCCTGGCGAAGCACGGGCAGGAGCCCGACCGCTGGCTCACCACCGTGGTCCCCGACCGCGAGGGCTCCTGGTCCTTCCGCATCGAGGCCTGGAGCGACCCCCTGGCCACCTGGCGGCACGCCGTCGAGGTCAAGGTCGAGGCCGGCCAGGGCGCCGACGAGCTGGCCAACGACCTGGAGGAGGGCGCCCGGCTGCTCGACCGGGTGGCCGCGGACGCCGAGGAGGACTGGCGCGGCCGGGTGGAGGCCGCCGCCGCCGCGCTCCGCGACACCTCGCAGGAGCTGACCGTGCGCATCGCCCCGGCGCTGGCCGCCGGGCTCCAGCGCTACCTCTACGAGCACCCGGTGCGCGAGCTGGTCACCCGCTCCCCCCGGTACGAGGTGTGGGTCGACCGTCGCGAGGCCCTCTACGGCTCCTGGTACGAGTTCTTCCCGCGGTCGGAGGGGCCCGTCGTCGGCGGCGTCCCGACGCACGGCACCTTCACCACCGCCGCCGACCGGCTGCCGGCGATCGCGGACATGGGCTTCGACGTCGTCTACCTGCCCCCGATCCACCCGATCGGCAAGGTCAACCGCAAGGGCCCGAACTCCAGCCAGTTCCCCGGCGGCAACCCGCACGACGTGGGCCCCGACGACGTGGGCTCCCCGTGGGCCATCGGCAGCGACGAGGGCGGGCACGACGCCGTCCACCCGCAGCTGGGCACCATGGACGACTTCAAGGCCTTCGTCGCCCGCACCCGGGAGCTGGGCATGGAGGTCGCGCTCGACTTCGCGCTGCAGGCCGCGCCGGACCACCCGTGGGTCGAGACCCATCCGGAGTGGTTCACGACCAAGCCCGACGGCACGATCGCCTACGCGGAGAACCCACCGAAGAAGTACCAGGACATCTACCCGATCAACTTCGACAACGACCCCGAGGGCATCTACGCGGAGTGCCGCCGGGTGATCCAGGTGTGGATCGACGCCGGGGTGACGATCTTCCGCGTCGACAACCCGCACACGAAGCCGCTGAACTTCTGGCACTGGCTGATCTGGGACGTCAAGCAGAGCCACCCCGACGTGCTCTTCCTCGCCGAGGCGTTCACCCGGCCGGCGATGATGCACCAGCTGGCGCGCATCGGCTTCACGCAGTCCTACACGTACTTCACGTGGCGCACCGGGCGCGAGGAGCTGGAGGAGTACGGCCGGGAGCTGGCCGCGAACAGCCACTACATGCGGCCCAACTTCTTCGTGAACACCCCGGACATCCTCCACGAGTCGCTGCAGTTCGGTGGCCCGCCGATGTTCAAGATCCGCGCCGTGCTCGCGGCGATGATGAGCCCCACCTGGGGCGTCTACTCCGGGTTCGAGCTCTTCGAGCACGTGGCGGTGAAGCCGGGCAGCGAGGAGTACCTGGACAGCGAGAAGTACCGGCTGCGCCCGCGCGACTGGGCCGGCGCGGAGGCGTCCGGCCGGAGCCTCGCCCCGTACCTGCGACGGCTCAACGAGGTCCGGCGCGCCCACCCGGCGCTGCAGCAGCTGCGCACGCTGCGCTTCCACCAGGTCGACAACCCCAGCCTGCTCTGCTTCTCCAAGACCGACCCGGGCTCGGACGACGCCGTCATCGTCGTCGTGAACCTGTCCAGCCGCGACACCCAGATCGGGACGACGGCGCTGGACCTGCCGGCGCTGGGCCTGGACTGGCACGAGCGATTCGGGGTCACCGACGAGCTGACCGGCGCCCGCTACGACTGGGGCCAGTTCAACTACGTGGAGCTCGACCCCTACCGGGAGCCCGCCCACGTCTTCGCGGTCACCTTCCCGCGGCCCGTGCAGTTCCCCCCGCCGGTCGACTGAAAGAGGACCCGCCTGCCCCCCACCCCCACCGCTCGCGCGCTCGCGGCGGGCCCCGGCAGGCGGGCCGCGCACTTCCACCCCAGGCACGACAGGAGAGGGGCACCCGCTCCCGATGAACGTTCCCGTCCCCGACTCCCCCTCGCACCGGTCCGCGCTCCCGCCGCCGGGCACCGACCCCGAGTGGTACAAGCGCGCGGTCTTCTACGAGGTGCTCGTCCGCGGCTTCGCCGACAGCAACGCCGACGGCGTCGGCGACCTGCGCGGCATGAAGGACAAGCTGGACTACCTGCAGTGGCTCGGCGTCGACTGCCTGTGGCTGCCACCGTTCTTCGCCTCCCCGCTGCGCGACGGCGGCTACGACGTCAGCGACTACACGGCGGTGCTGCCCGAGTTCGGCACCATCGAGGACTTCAAGGAGTTCCTCGACGAGGCCCACGCCCGGGGCATGCGCGTGATCATCGACTTCGTCATGAACCACACCTCGGACCAGCACCCGTGGTTCCAGGCCAGCCGCAGCGACCCCGACGGCCCGTACGGCGACTTCTACGTCTGGGCCGACGACGACACCGGCTACTCCGACGCCCGGATCATCTTCGTCGACACCGAGAGCTCCAACTGGACGTTCGACCCGGTGCGCAAGCAGTACTTCTGGCACCGGTTCTTCTCCCACCAGCCCGACCTGAACTTCGAGAACCCGAAGGTGCAGGAGGCGATCATCGACGCCCTGCGCTTCTGGCTGGACCTCGGCATCGACGGCTTCCGGCTCGACGCCGTGCCCTACCTCTTCGAAGAGGAGGGCACCAACTGCGAGAACCTCCCGCGCACCCACGAGTTCCTCAAGGAGGTGCGCAAGGTCGTCGACGCCAACTACCCGGACACGGTGCTGCTGTGCGAGGCCAACCAGTGGCCGGCCGACGTCGTCGAGTACTTCGGCGAGAACGGCGACGAGTGCCAGATGGCGTTCCACTTCCCCGTCATGCCGCGCCTGTTCATGGCGGTGCGCCGGGAGCAGCGCTTCCCCATCTCGGAGATCATGGCGCAGACGCCGGACATCCCGGACAACTGCCAGTGGGGCGTCTTCCTCCGCAACCACGACGAGCTGACCCTCGAGATGGTCACCGACGAGGAACGCGACTACATGTGGGACGAGTACGCCAAGGACCCCCGCATGAAGGCCAACATCGGCATCCGCCGGCGGCTGGCCCCGCTGCTGGACAACGACATCAACACCCTCGAGCTGTTCAACGCGCTCCTGCTGAGCCTGCCGGGCTCCCCGGTCCTCTACTACGGGGACGAGATCGGCATGGGCGACAACATCTGGCTCGGTGACCGCGACGGCGTCCGGACGCCGATGCAGTGGACCCCGGACCGCAACGGCGGGTTCTCCACCGCCGACCCCCAGCGCATGTACCTGCCGCTCAACGCCGACCCGGTGTACGGCTACCAGGTCACCAACGTCGAGGCCCAGCTGCGCAACACCAACTCGCTGCTGCAGTGGGTCCGGCGGATGATCCAGGTCCGCGGTCAGCACCCCACCTTCGGGCTGGGCAGCTACGCCGAGATCGGCTCGCGCAACCCCACGGTGCTCTCGTTCGTGCGCGAGTTCGGCGACGACGTCGTGCTCTGCGTCAACAACCTGTCGCGCTTCCCGCAGCCGGTCGAGCTGGACCTGCGCCGCTTCGAGGGCTACACGCCGATCGAGCTCACCGGGCGGGTGGAGTTCCCGCAGATCGGCGTCCTGCCGTACATGCTCACCCTCGCCGGCCACGGCTTCTACTGGTTCGAGCTCTCCAAGCCGACCGAGCCCGCCGCCGACGAGCACGAGGACTGGGCCAGCGCCACCTCCAGCGCCGTGGCCGACTCCCTGCTGGCCGCGGGCGTGGTGAGCGCCGCCGACGAGCCGTCCGACGAGTCCGGAGATGCCCGATGAGCGCACTGATCGACCTGTTCCGCGAGTGGATCCCGCAGCAGCGGTGGTTCGGCGGCAAGGGCCGCGAGTGGGCCGGGGTCACCGAGGACGGCTTCTTCCTCGACCGCGGCAACCCGGTGCTGTCGGTGCACCGGGTGCGGATCGAGTACACCGACGGCGCCCGCGACACCTACCTGGTGCCGATCTCCTGGCGCGACCAGCAGGCCGAGGAGCTGGGAGCGGCCTACATCGGCGCGGTCGTGGGCGAGGGGCAGGAGACCTACGCCTACGACGCGATGCGCGATCGGGAGGCCACCGCGCCGTGGCTGATCCACCTGGCCAACGGCTCCTCGGTGGGCCCGATGCACTTTGCCCCCGCCGGCGAGGGCGACATCCCCGCTGGCCTGCCGGGCGACATCGTCTCGACCGAGCAGAGCAACACCTCGCTGGTGTACGGCCAGGAGGCGATCCTCAAGCTCTTCCGGCGGCTGGAGCCCGGGCTCAACCCCGACGTCGAGATCCACGGCGCCCTGCGCCGGACCGACAACGAGCACATCGCCCCGCTGCTGGGTCACGTGGAGATCGACGACCCGGCGGGCGGCGAACCGGCCACCGTGGCCATGCTCCAGACGTTCGTGCCCAACGCCAGCGACGGCTGGCGGCTGGCGACCGCGAGCGTCCGCGACCTGTACGCCGAGGGTGACCTGCACGCCGACGAGGTGGGTGGGGACTTCGCGGCCGACAGCGAGCGGCTGGGTGCGGCGACCGCCTCGGTGCACGCCGACATGGCTGCGGTCCTCCCCACGGAGGAGGCCGCGCCGGACTGGTACCCGACCGTGGCCCGGCAGATGTCCGAGCGGCTCGACGCCGCGATCGAGATCGTGCCGCAGCTGCAGGAGCACGCGGACGCGCTGCGCCAGGTCTACGCCGCCGTCGCCGAGAGCGGCGAGCAGGTCGTCCGCCAGCGGGTGCACGGCGACCTCCACCTGGGCCAGGTGCTGCGCACCGCCACCGGCTGGATCATCCTCGACTTCGAGGGTGAGCCGGCCCGCCCGCTCGTGTCCCGCCGGGAGCTCGACAGCCCGCTGCGCGACGTCGCCGGCATGCTGCGCAGCTTCGACTACGCGGCCCGGCACCTGCTCGTCGAGCAGCCGGAGGACCCGCAGCGCGAGTACCGCGCCCAGGAGTGGGCGGCACGGAACCGGGCCGCCTTCTGCGCCGGCTACTCCGAGGCCAGCGGCCTGGACCCGTGCGGGGAGTCACCACTCCTTCGGGCGTTCGAGGCAGACAAGGCGGTTTACGAATGCGTCTACGAGGCGAGGAACCGTCCGCACTGGCTGATGATCCCGCTCCAGTCGATCGCCCGGCTCGCCGGCCGCGACTGAGCTCCCGAACCGACGGACCAGAGCACCGAGAACGGACGAGGACGGCGAGACGATGACGACCGACGACCGAGGCGAGAGCCACGTGGCCGACAAGGACGATCTGCAGCGCGCCGTGGACCGGAAGGTGGCCGAGGCCGAGGCAGCTGCCGGCGGCCCGGTCGTGAACGCCGAACCGGCGAAGAAGACGACCCGCCGCGCCGCGGCGAAGAAGGCGCCCGCCGAGAAGGCCACGCCCGCCGAGAAGGCGCCCGCGAAGAAGGCCCCGGCCGCGAAGAAGGCGGCGCCGGCCAAGAAGGCGACCCCGGCCAAGAAGGCGGCCGCCGCCGACGCGGCGGCGCCCACCACGAAGGCGACGGCAGCGAAGCGGGCGACGGCGAAGAAGGTCGCCGCCGCGCCCACGGCCACCGAGGCCACGCCGGAGCCCGGCAGCGAGGACACCGAGATCACCGCCAACCCGGTGGTGGCCCCCGCCCCCGTCGCCGAGCCCGGCTCCCCCAGCGGCGCCCCGGCCGGGCAGCCGGAAGCCCCCGACCCCGACCCGGCCCAGCCCGACACCCCGCAGGCGCCGACCGAGGACCGGGCGACCACCGGGGGCTCGGCGGAGCCGGCTGCGCCGGTCCTGCCGGCCGGCGCTCCGTCCCCCGCCGGCGGTACGACCGCCGGCGCCGCCGAGGACAGCGGGATCGAGGAGTTCGGCGAGGAGGAACTCCGGGCGATCGTCGAAGGCTGGTCGCACGACCCGCACCGCATCCTCGGCGCGCACCGCACGGCCGAGGGCTGGGCCGTGCGCACGTTGCGGCCCGATGCGGTCAGCGTCGCCGTCCTCGACGAGGACGGCAGCCGGTACGAGGCCGAGCGCCTGCACGACGGGGGCATCCACGAGGCGCGCCTCCCCCGCCAGCCCGGGGACTACCGGATCGAGGTGGTCTACGGGGACGGGCAGGGCGGCACGACCACGCACACGGTCGACGACCCCTTCCGCTGGCTGCCCACGCTCGGACCGGTCGACGAGCACCTGATCCGCGAGGGGCGCCACGAGCGGCTGTGGGAGGTGCTCGGCGCGCACGTCCGGCGGTACGAGACGCCGCGCGGCACGGTCGAGGGCGTCTCCTTCGCCGTCTGGGCGCCCAGCGCGCGCGGCGTGAAGGTCACCGGCGACTTCGACTACTGGGAGGCCCGCGCCTACCCGATGCGGGTGCTCGGGTCCTCCGGTGTCTGGGAGATCTTCATCCCCGGGGTGCAGGTCGGCACCCGCTACCGCTACCACGTCCTGGGTGCCGACGGGACCTGGCGCGAGAAGTCCGACCCGCTCGCGTTCGCCACCGAGGTGCCGCCCCTGAACGCCTCCGTGGTGACGGAGTCCACCTACGAGTGGGGCGACGACGCCTGGCTGACCGAGCGCGCCGAGGCCGGGTGGCACCAGCGCCCGATGAGCGTCTACGAGGTCCACGCCGGCTCGTGGCGCGAGGGGCTGTCCTACCGCGAGATGGCCGACGAACTGGTCGACTACGTCCGGGAGGCCGGCTTCACCCACATCGAGTTCATGCCGCTGGCCGAGCACCCCTTCGGCGGCTCCTGGGGCTACCAGGTCACCTCCTACTACGCGCCCACCTCCCGTTTCGGCACCCCGGACGACCTGCGGTACCTGATCGACCGGGCACACCAGGCCGGCATCGGGATCATCGTCGACTGGGTGCCCGCCCACTTCCCCAAGGACGAGTGGGCGCTGGCCCGCTTCGACGGGACGCCGCTCTACGAGCACGGTGACCCGCGCCGGGGCGAGCAGCTGGACTGGGGCACCTACGTCTTCGACTTCGGCCGGTCGGAGGTCCGCAACTTCCTCGTCGCGAACGCGCTGTACTGGTGCAAGGAATTCCACATCGACGGCATCCGCGTCGATGCGGTCGCCTCGATGCTCTACCTGGACTACTCCCGCAGCGAGTGGGAGCCCAACAAGTACGGCGGCCGGGAGAACCTGGAGGCGGTGGCCTTCCTCCAGGAGTTCAACGCGACCGTCTACCGCGAGGTCCCCGGCGTCATGACGATCGCCGAGGAGTCGACCGCCTGGCCCGGCGTCACCCGGCCGACCCACCTGGGCGGGCTGGGTTTCGGCTTCAAGTGGAACATGGGCTGGATGCACGACTCGCTCGCCTACGTCGAGCGGGAGCCGGTCTACCGCAGCTACCACCACGGCCAGCTGACGTTCTCGATGCACTACGCGTACAGCGAGAACTACGTGCTGCCGATCAGCCACGACGAGGTCGTGTACGGCAAGGGCTCCATGCTGCGGAAGATGCCGGGGGACCGGTGGCAGCAGCTGGCCAACCTGCGCGCCTACCTGGCCTACATGTGGGCCCACCCCGGCAAGCAGCTGCTGTTCATGGGGTCGGAGTTCGCCCAGGACTCCGAGTGGGCGGAGAGCCGCTCGCTGGACTGGTGGCACCTCGACGACCCCGCGCACCGCGGCATCCTCCAGCTGGTCACCGACCTCAACGGCCGGTACAAGGAGCTCGACGCCCTCTGGTCGTTGGACGTCGACCCGGCCGGCTTCCAGTGGATCGACGCCAACGACGCCTCGGGCAACGTGCTGTCCTTCCTGCGCTACGGGGCGGCCCCGCAGGGAGCCGGAGCCGCCGCGGACCCCGCGGAGGGCAGCGAAGAGGGCACCGGAGAGGGCACCGCCGAGGAGACGGTCGCGGGCTCCGCGCTGGCCTGCGTCGTCAACTTCTCCGGCGCCCCGCACCACGAGTACCGCATCGGGCTGCCCCGCCCCGGGCACTGGCGCGAGGTGCTCAACACCGACGCCGAGGGCTACGGCGGCTCCGGCGTCGGCAACTACGGCGGGATCGAGGCCGAGGCGGAGCCCTGGCACGGCCAGCCGTACTCGGCGACGATCTCGGCACCGCCGCTGGGCACCGTCTGGTTCCTGCACGAGGGCTGATCCAGCGTTCCACCACCCGGCCGCGCCGCTCCAGCGCTGCCGGGTGGTGGCCGGGTCCTGCCCCACCGGGCATGCTGTGCGGCGCGCGACCTCCCGGACGCGCGCCCCGCACCGCCTGGAGGAGCCACCGGATGAGAGAGCTGCTGCGCCGGGTGGCCCCCCTGGTGGCCGCGGGACTGGTGCTCTCCGGCTGCGCCACCGGCACGGTCCGTGGGGAGGCCACTCCCCCCGACGGGGCGCCGACCGATGTGCCGGCCGAGCAGTTCCCGATCACCGGCGTGAGCGACGAGCCGATCGACCAGTTCGCCCGCAACGCCCTGGCCGACCTCGAGACCTTCTGGACACAGGCCTACCCCGAGTACTTCGGGGAGGAGTACACCCCGCTGGAGGGCTACTTCTCCGTGGACTCCGAGGACCTGGACGGGAACGCCTACCCCGAGACCGGGATCGGCTGCGCGGGCTCCCCCACCGCGCCGGAGGACGTGGCCGGCAACGCGTTCTACGACCCGGCCTGCGACGTCATCGCCTACGACCGGGCGCTGCTGGAGGAGCTCTCCGACGACTACGGACGCTTCCTCGTGCCGGTGATCATGGCGCACGAGTTCGGGCACGCCATGCAGGGCCGGTTCGGCTTCGCCGAGTCCGGGCGCAGCATCCAGGACGAGACCCAGGCCGACTGCCTCGCCGGCGCCTGGACCCGCTGGGTCGCCGACGGGGAGGCCGCGCACGTGTCCTTGCGCGAGCCGGAGCTCGACGACGTCGTCCGAGGGTTCCTCCTGCTCCGTGACGACGTGGGCAGCGACCCGGACGACGTCGAGGCGCACGGCTCCTACTTCGACCGCGTCTCGGCCTTCTACGACGGCTTCGAGAGCGGTCTGAGCACCTGCCGCGACGCGTTCGGCGAGGACCGGCTGTTCACCGCCGCGGAGTTCACTCCGACCGACCTCAACCAGGGGAACGCCTACTTCGCCGACATCGTCGACTGGGTGGGCGCCACCCTGCCCGCCTTCTGGGGCGACGTCTTCCCCGCCGCCTTCGGCGGTCGGTTCGAGGAACCCGAGATCGCCGGGTTCGACGGCAGCGCCCCGGCCTGCGACGGGCTCGACGGCCGGGACCTGGGCTACTGCCCCGACGAGCTGACCGTCTACATCGACGAGACCGACCTCGCGGTACCGGCCTACGACGAGATCGGCGACTTCGCGCTGGCCACGGCCATGGCCCTCCCCTACGCGCTCGCGGTGCGCGACCAGGCCGGCCTGTCGGTGGACGACGGCGAGGCGACCCGGTCGGCGGTCTGCCTCACCGGCTGGTACCAGGCGCAGTGGTACAACGCCGAGTTCGTCGACGTGGTCGAGGCCGAGATCAGCCCGGGCGACCTCGACGAGGCCGTGCAGTTCCTGCTGCGCTACGGCGTCGACGAGCAGGTGTTCCCCGACACCGACGCCTCGGGCTTCGAGCTGGTCGGCGCCTTCCGCAGCGGCTTCCTCGACGGCGGCGAGGCCTGCGACATCCGGTGAAGGCCCGCTCCTCTCCCCGCTCGCATGCGCGCGGGAAGAGGAGCGGGGCCGGCTCAGAACAGCGCGGCGGTGAGCTGACGGCGGGCCGCGGCGACGCGCGGGTCCTGGTCGCCGACGACCGAGAAGAGCTCCACCAGGTGCTTGCGCGCCTGGTCGCGGTCCTCGCCCCCGGTGCGGCGGACGACGTCGAGCAGCCGGTCGAAGGCGGCCTCGATGTCGCCGGTGCCCAGCAGGAAGTCCGCGGCCCGTGTCTGCGCGGCGACGTCGTCGGGCGCGGCGTCCGCGGCGGCCAGCGCCTCCGGCCCCGCCTCCTCCGCCCGGCGGAACAGCCGCACCTGGCGCAGGGCGATGCTCGCGTCGGGGTGGTCGGGCTCCTCGGCGAGGATCGCCTCGTAGGCGGCCTCGGCCGCGGCGAGGTCACCACGCTCGAGCGCGGCCTCGGCGGCGTCCAGCCGCGGATCCTCCACCTCCTGGGGCTGGGCGCCGGGGACCGCGCCGCCGGTGGTGGCCTGCACCAGCTCGGTGACGAACTGGCGGGCCTGCTCCTCGGGGATGGCCCCGGTGAACTCGGCGACCAGCTGCCCCTGCCACACCGCCTTGACGGCGGGGATGCCCTGGACGCGCAGCCCCTGGGCCAGCGCCGGGTTGGCCTCGACGTCGACCTTCGCCAGCACCCAGGAGCCGCCGCCCTCGACGGCCAGCCGCTCGAGCACCGGGGAGAGCTGCTTGCACGGACCGCACCACTCGGCCCACAGGTCGAGCACCACCGGCACCTGGAACGAACGGTCCAGCACCTCGGCCTGGAACGTGGCCTCGGTGACGTCGACGACGGCGCCGCCCGCCGCGCCCGCCGGCGCGGAGGCGCTGGGCGGCGGGGCGGTCTGGGCGCGTGCTGCGGCCTCCGAGCGGGCCTTGACGGCGGCGAGGTCGACGGCGCCGGCCATGGCGGCGGCCATCTGGGCCTGCTGTGCCTGCGCGCGCGGGTCGGGGCGTCCGGGACGGGTCGGCTGCATGACCTCGATCATCCCACCCCGCGCACGCCGGTCCTACCGGCCGCCCCTGCTCGTGCCACCCGCGCCCCCCGTGGCGCATCGAGCGGCCCCGGTCAGGCCTCCGACCAGACACCCAGCTCGTTGCCGTCCGGGTCCGCGAAGTGGAACCGCCGACCGCCGGGGAACGGGTAGGGGCCCTCGGTCACCCGACCGCCGGCGGCCGCCACGGCGGCGACCGTGCGGTCGAGGTCGGCCGAGAAGAGCAGGACGAGCGGGCCGCCGGGCCGAGGCGGCTGCTCGTCGACCCGCAGGCCGCCGGCCTCCGGGCCGCCCGCGCCGCGGATCCCGGCGTAGGCCGGCCCGTAGTCGGTGAAGTCCCAGCCGAACGCCTCGGCGTAGAAGCGCTTCGCCCGCTCCAGGTCGGTGACGGTCAGCTCGACGTAGTCGATGGCGTGGTGCACGTGGTCGGTCATGCCCGGCATCGTGCCGGGCGGGTACGTCAGAACCGCGCGGGCTCGGTGTAGCCGCCCCACTCGGTGCGGAGCGCGTCGCAGATCTCGCCGAGGGTGGCCTCGGCGCGGACCGCGTCGAGCATGGCCGGCACCATGTTCTGCTCGGTCCGGGCCACCTCCACCATGCGGGCGACGGCCGCCCGCGCGGCGTCGTCGTCCCGCTGCCGCCGGCGCTCGGCGAGCTCGGCCTTCTGGTCCCGCTCCACCTCGTGGCTGACCCGGAGGATCTCCAGCTTGTCGTGGGCGTCGACCGAGCCGACCAGGGTGTTGACCCCGACCACCTTCTTGTCGCCCTTCTCCAGCGCCCGCTGGTAGACGAACGCCGCCTCGGCGATCTCCCCGGTGAACCAGCCGTCCTCGATGCCCCGCAGGATGCCCGAGGTCATCGTGCCGTCGGTGCCCATGTCGCGGATGCGGGCGAAGATCTCCTCGGCCTGCCGCTCGATCTCGTCGGTGAGCGCCTCGACGTACCAGGAGCCGCCGAGCGGGTCGGCGACGTTCATGACGCCGGTCTCCTCGGCGATGACCTGCTGCGTGCGCAGCGCGATCTGCGCTGCCTTGGCGCTGGGCAGGGCGAGCACCTCGTCGAGCGCGTTGGTGTGCAGGCTCTGCGTGCCGCCGAGCACGGCCGACAGCGCCTCGACCGCCGTCCGGACGATGTTGTTGTCCGGCTGCTGGGCGGTCAGGGAGACGCCGGCGGTCTGGGTGTGGAACCGCAGCTGCTGGGCCTTCTCCGTCGTCGCTCCGTAGACGTCGCGCAGCCAGCGGGCCCAGATGCGGCGCGCGGCGCGGAACTTCGCGATCTCCTCGAAGAAGTCGATGTGCGCGTCGAAGAAGAACGAGAGGCCGGGCGCGAACTGCTCGATGTCCAGGCCGCGGGACAGGCCCAGCTCCACGTAGGCGAAGCCGTCGGCCAGCGTGTAGGCCAGCTCCTGCGCGGCGGTCGAGCCGGCCTCGCGGATGTGGTAGCCCGAGACGCTGATCGGCTTGTACGCCGGGATCTTCTCGGCGCAGTACTCCATCAGGTCGCCGATCAGGCGCAGGTGCGGCTCCGGCGGGAAGAGCCACTCCTTCTGCGCGATGTACTCCTTGAAGATGTCGGTCTGCAGGGTGCCGTTCAGCTTCCCGATGTCGGCGCCCTGGCGTTCGGCGGCGACCAGGTACATGCAGAAGACCGGGACGGCGGGGCCGCTGATGGTCATCGACGTCGTCGTCCCCGCGAGGTCGATGCCGTCGAAGAGCTCGTCCATGTCCACGGCGGTGTCGATGGCGACGCCGCAGTGGCCGACCTCGCCGAGGCTGCGCGGATCGTCCGAGTCCCGGCCCATGAGCGTGGGCATGTCGAAGGCCACCGAGAGCCCGCCGCCGCCCTCGGCCAGGATCATCTTGTAGCGCTCGTTCGTCTGCTTCGCGTTGCCGAAGCCGGCGAACTGCCGGATGGTCCAGGCCCGACCGCGGTAACCGGTGGCGTGCAGGCCCCGGGTGAAGGGGAACTCACCCGGGTAACCGATCCGCTCGAAGCCCTCCACCGCGCTCTCGTCGGCCGGCCCGTACACCGGGTCGACCTCGACGCCCGAGAGCGTCGTGAAGTCCGCGTCCCGCACCCGACCTGCGGCCAGTGCCGCGTCGTACCGCTGCTGCCACCGCTGCCGCGCGTCCTGGGTCATGCCGAGATGCTAGGACGTCCAACTATCCTGTGTCGAGGGTCACCCGGCGACGTCGCCGGCGCCCAGCCGGACCCGGCGCAGCGTGGCGAACAGGATCTCGTGCTCGTCGACCGAGAGGTCCTCCAGGCCGAAACCGATGCCGGTGAGCGCCCGGGTGCCCTCCTCCACCACGGCGCGACCGCGCTCGGTGATCGAGGCGAGGACACCCCGACCGTCGGCGGGGTTGGGGCGGCGGTCGACGTAGCCCGCCGCGACCAGGCGGTCGATCGCGTTCGTGACGCTCGTCGGGTGCACCATCAGCCGGCTGCCGATCACCTTCAGCGGCAACTCCCCCGACCGGCTGAAGGTGAGCAGCACGAGCACCTCGTACCGGGCGAACGTCAGCTCCAGGGGGCGCAGCACCTCGTCGAAGCGGGCGAGCAGGATCTGCTGGACCCGGAAGACCGACGTCGCCGCCCGCATCGCCGAGGACGGCCCGAAGTGCTTCTCCCACGTCTCCCCGGCGCGCTCGATCGGGTCGAACGGCAACCCCAGCGGTCGGACCATGCGCGGCACGGTACCTGCGCCACGTTCCCCCGCCGCCACCCTCGCTCGGTGCCGACCTGTCGTGGTGTCGACCCCGACCGTCACCACGTCGGGTCGACACCGGGGGTGCCTGGGAAAGGGGCCACGGCACTCCGGTGCGACCGGGCACGCTGCCACGGTGCCGCCGACAACTGACCGCCGTCCGCGGGGTGCGCATGCAGCGGCGATCCCTTGTTCCCTCCTGCCCGGCGGCCCCCTGCAGGGCGGCCGGGTGGACCGTCGTCCTCGTGACCGCGGAGGACCTCACCGACCCGGTCCAGCTGCTCGCCCGCATCGCCGCGGCCCTGCGGCTCGTGCACTGACCCTCGACGCCGCGTGAGGTCCGGGCCGCTCGACCCCCCGCCCACTCGACGACGGCCGGGCGGCTCAGTGCAGCGGTGGCCGCAGCGGCGGGACCTCCCGCACGCCGAACACCTCGGCCAGGGCGACGCGCGCGGCCTGGTCGCCGCAGGCCCCGTGAACGGCGGGACCGGGCGGGGTGGCCGACGACGCGAGGTAGACCCCGCGCACCGGCGTCTTGTAGGTGTTCCAGCGCGGGACCGGGCGGGCCAGCATCTGCCAGAGCGTCGTCTGGCCGTTGGAGATGTCCCCGCCCCGGTAGGTGGGGTTCCACTGCTCCATCGCGACGGCGTTCTTCGTGTGGCGGTCGACGACAGTGTCGCGGAAGCCGGGCGCGAACCGCTCGATCTGCGTCTCGATCGCCTGCGTCATGTCGACGTCGGACCCGTGCGGCACGTGCACGTAGGCCCAGAAGATGTGCCCGCCGTCCGGGGCGCGGCTGGGATCGGGCACGGTCGGCTGGACGGCGAGCACGTAGGGGCGGTCGGTGAGCCGCCCCTCGTTCGGCGCCTGCTCCCCCGCGATCGTCTCCGCCAAAGTGCCGGCGACGTGGATCGTCCCGGCGCTGCGCACGTCGGGGTTGGCCCACGGCACCGGCTCGGAGAGGATCCAGTCGATCTTGAACACTCCGGCGCCGTGCCGGTAGCGCTGCACCCAGCGGCGGTAACCCTCGTGCACCCGGTCCCCGGCCATCGACACGAAGGCGTCCGGCGTGGTGTCGAGCAGGACCGCCGGCACGCCCTCGAACTCGCGCAGGTCGGTGACCAGGCGCCCGGTGACGACCTCGCCCCCCTGCTCCTCGAGCGCGGTCACCATGGCATCGGCCAGCTTCTGCGACCCACCCTCGACGAGTGGCCACCCGACGTGGTGGGACAGCATCGTCAGCAGCATGCCCAGCGCCGAGGTCAGCGGCTGGCGCAGGTCGAGCATTCCGTGCGCGGCAGCGCCGGCGATGAGGGCCTGCCCCTCCGGGGTGTCGAAGTACCGCTGCGCCAGCCAGCGCACGTTGGGCAGGCCGGTGAGCCCGAACCTGGCGATCTGCACCGGGCTGCGCGTCGGCAAGCTGCGCAGCCGGCTGGTGAGGAAGAAGTCGACGATGTCGGCGCCGTGCTCCACCAGCGGCGCGAACAGGCGACGGTAGGCGGCCGCGTCCGCGCCGAGCCCCTCCGCGGTCCGCTCCAGGGAGCGGTGGGAGACCGCCGCCCGGCCGCCGTCCAGCGGGTGGGCGAAGCTGATCCGGGGCTGCACGAGGCGCACACCCCGCGCCGGCAGGTCGAACTCGCGGAAGAAGGGCGCGGCGGCGGCCAGCGGCTGGACGGTCGAGCAGACGTCGTGGTGGTAGCCGGGGCGCATGAGCTCCTCGGTGCGCATCCCGCCGCCGGGCCGCTCTCCGGCGTCGACGACCTGCACCCGCAGGCCGGCAGCCGCGAGGCGGAGCGCCGCCGCCAGCCCGTTGGGTCCCGCTCCGACCACGACGGCGTCCGCCTTGCCGTTCAATGCCGTAGTCCGTTCACCCGTCCATCCTGGCCGTACCGGGCGCGCCCTGCCCGGTCAGCGCCTACAGCTGGCCGAGCAGCTCGTCGGCGGCGCGGTAGGGGTCGGTCCCGCCGCCGACGACCGCGTCGGCCAGGGCCCCGAGCGCGGCGGACCCGCGCACGTCACCCATCCGTTCGCGCAGCGTGGCCAGCGCGATCGCCTCGATCTCGCGGGCGGCCCGCTCGCTGCGGCGACGGTGCCCCTCCCCCGAGGACTCCAGCCACTGCCGGTGCTCCTCGATCCTCGCCAGGACCTCCTCGACCCCGTTGTCGGTGTCGCGGGCGGCCACCGTGCGGCAGATCGGCGGGCGCCAGTGCCCGGCCTCGGAGTGCCGGCCGCCGAGCGAGAGCATGTAGCGCAGGTCGCGCACGGTCTGGTCGGCACCGTCCCGGTCGGCCTTGTTCACCACGAAGACGTCGGCGACCTCGAGGATCCCGGCCTTGGCGGCCTGGATGCCGTCGCCCATGCCGGGGGCCACCAGCACCAGCGTGGTGTCGGCGAGCGACGCGATCTCGAGCTCGGACTGCCCGACACCGACGGTCTCGATCAGCACCACGTCGCACCCGGCGGCGTCCAGCACGCGCAGGGCCTGCGGCGTGGCCCAGGACAGCCCACCGAGGTGCCCGCGCGAGGCCATGGACCGGATGAAGACGCCGCTGTCGCCGGCGTGGTCCTGCATGCGCACACGGTCGCCGAGCAGGGCTCCGCCGGAGAAGGGCGACGACGGGTCCACGGCCAGGACCCCGACCCGCTTGCCGGCCTGCCGCAGCGCCCGCACGAGCGCGGTCGTCGACGTCGACTTGCCCACGCCCGGCGAGCCGGTCAGGCCGATGACCTGGGCGCGACCGGTGTGCGGGGCGAGCGCCGCCGCCACCTCGCGCAGCGCCGGGCTCGCGTCCTCGACCAGGGAGATCAACCGGGCCACCGACCGGGCATCGCCCTCGCGGGCCCCCGCCACCAGCGTCGGGACGTCGGCGGCCCGACGGCTCCGCCGCCCGCGAGGGGCGCCCGGAGCCGCCGGCTGGACCGCGGTCCCCTCCGTCACGCGGCCTCCTCGCTGGCGCTCGTCAGCCACGTGCCGGGGGTGCTCCGCTCCCCGGTCGAGCTCGCGAGCTCGCTCAACTCTTCGCGGGCACGTGCAGGATCAGCGCGTCACCCTGGCCGCCGCCACCGCACAGCGCGGCGGCGCCGACACCGCCACCGCGGCGGCGCAGCTCGAGCGCCAGGTCCAGCACGATCCGAGCGCCGCTCATGCCGATCGGGTGCCCGAGGGCGATGGCCCCGCCGTTCGGGTTCACCTTCTCCGGGTCGATGCCCAGCTCACGGGTGGAGACGATGCCGACCGCCGCGAACGCCTCGTTCAGCTCGACCAGGTCGAGCGACGTCGGGTCGATGCCCTCGCGCTCGCAGGCCTTCTGGATCGCCCGGGACGGCTGGCTCTGCAGGGTGGCGTCCGGGCCGGCGACGACGCCGTGCGCGCCGATCTCGGCGAGCACGGTGCACCCGAGCTCGGCGGCCTTCTCGGCGCTCATGACCACGACGGCACAGGCGCCGTCGGAGATCTGCGAGGCGGTGCCGGCGGTGATCGTGCCGTCCTTGGCGAAGGCCGGCTTGAGCTTCGAGAGGCTCTCGGCGGTCGTGTCGGGGCGGATCCCCTCGTCCTCGCGGAACTCGATCGGGTCGCCCTTGCGCTGCGGGATGAGGACCGGGGTGATCTCCTCGTCGAAGATCCCGTCCTTGGCGGCGCGCGCGGCCTTCTGGTGGCTGGCCGCGGCGAACTCGTCCTGCTCCTCGCGGGTCAGGTCGTAGCGGCTGTTGGCCTGCTCGGTGAGCGCCCCCATGGCCACCTGGTCGAAGGTGTCCGACAGCCCGTCGTGGGCCATCGCGTCGATCAGCTTCGTGTCGCCGTACTTCGTGCCGGTCCGCGAGCTGGCCAGCAGGTGCGGCGCCTGGGTCATCGACTCCATGCCCCCGGCGACGACGACGTCGTACTCGCCGGCGCGGATGAGCTGGTCGGCCAGCGCGATGGCGTTCATGCCGGAGAGGCAGACCTTGTTGATGGTCAGCGAGGGCACCGACATCGGGATGCCACCGGCCACCGCGGCCGGGCGGGCGGGGTTCTGGCCGGCGCCGGCCTGGATGACCTGACCCATGATCACGTAGTCGACCTGGTCGCCGGAGATGCCGGCCCGCTCGAGCGCGGCCTTGATGGCGATGCCGCCGAGGTCGGCCGCCGAGAAGTCCTTGAGCGAGCCGAGGAGCCGGCCCATCGGGGTACGGGCGCCGCTGACGATGACCGAGCGGGACATGCTGCCTCCAGTGGCGGGCCGCCGCCGGTGGCGACCTCGTTGTCGGGACGCACCGCGACGGCGTTACCGGCGCGGCGTCGGGCCTTCCGGGAAGGATAGGACGGGCATCCGACGCGCGGCAGGGCGGATTTCGTGGCCGCCGTCACGCCCGGGGAGTGAGGCCCACCACAACGACCTGTCGTCTCAGACGTCTTGACGGCAGGATGCCTCGCGTGAGCAACGACGCCGCCCGCCCCGGCCTGCCCGAGGGCCTGCTGACGACCATCGACCACGTGGGCATCGCCGTCCCCGACCTGGACGAGGCGATCGCCTTCTACGCCCGGACCTTCGGCGTGCACTCGGTGCACGAGGAGACCAACGAGGAGCAGGGCGTCCGCGAGGCCATGCTCGCCGTCGGCACCGGGGAGACCCGCATCCAGCTGCTGGCGCCGCTGACGCCGGAGTCCACCATCGCGAAGTTCATCGGCCGCTCCGGTCCCGGTCTGCAGCAGCTGGCCTTCCGGGTCGACGACGTCGAGGCGGTGAGCGCGACGCTGCGCGAGCGCGGCCTGCGACTGCTCTACGACACCCCCCGGCGCGGGACGTCGGACAGCCGGGTCAACTTCGTCCACCCGAAGGATGCCGGCGGCGTCCTGGTCGAGCTCGTGGAGCCGGCCCGCTGACCCACCCCGTCCTGCCGGTTACCCACCGGTAACCTCACCGCACCCGCACCGCCCTCCGAGCCCGGCCGACCACGGCCACCGATGACCCGGGAGTACGCGTGAACGAGATCAGGGACGCCATCCTCGCCGACCAGCTGGACGCGCTGGGGGGCCTGGCCGTGCCGGAGTCCTACCGCGCCGTGCTCGTCCGCAAGGACGAGCAGCACATGTTCGAAGGCCAGGCCACGAAGGACAAGGACCCGCGCAAGTCCCTCCACGTGGACGAAGTGCCGACCCCCGAGCTCGGCCCGGGCGAGGCGATCGTGGCCGTCATGGCGTCCTCGGTGAACTACAACACCGTCTGGACGTCGATCTTCGAGCCGGTCTCCACCTTCGGCTTCCTCGAGCGCTACGGCCGGGTCTCCGAGCTCACCAAGCGGCACGACCTGCCCTACCACGTGGTGGGCTCCGACCTCGCCGGCGTCGTGCTGCGCGTGGGCCCGGGCGTGAACAAGTGGAAGCCGGGCGACGAGGTGGTCGCGCACTGCCTCTCGGTCGAGCTGGAGGACCCGGCCGGCCACGACGACACGATGATGGACCCGCAGCAGCGGATCTGGGGCTTCGAGACCAACTTCGGCGGCCTGGCCGAGCTGGCGCTGGTCAAGAGCAACCAGCTGATGCCCAAGCCGGCCCACCTCACGTGGGAGGAGGCGGCCAGCCCCGGGCTGGTCAACTCCACCGCCTACCGCCAGCTGGTCAGCAAGAACGGCGCCAACATGAAGCAGGGCGACACCGTCCTGATCTGGGGCGCGTCCGGGGGCCTGGGCTCCTACGCCACGCAGATGGCCCTCAACGGCGGCGCGATCCCCGTGTGCGTGGTCAGCAGCCCGGAGAAGGCCGAGATCGTCCGCAAGATGGGCGCCGAGCTGGTCATCGACCGGTCCGCGGAGGGCTACAAGTTCTGGAAGGACGAGGAGACCCAGGACCCGAAGGAGTGGCAGCGCTTCGGGAAGCGGATCCGCGAGCTGACCGGCGGCGAGGACGTCGACATCGTCTTCGAGCACCCCGGCCGGGAGACCTTCGGCGCGAGCGTCTACGTCGCCAAGAAGGGCGGGACGATCATCACCTGCGCCTCCACCACCGGTTACCTGCACCAGTACGACAACCGGTACCTGTGGATGAACCTCAAGAAGATCCTGAGCTCGCACTTCGCCAACTACAAGGAGGCGTGGGAGGCCAACCGCCTCATCGACAAGGGCCTCATCCACCCGACCCTGTCGAAGGTCTACCCGATGGAGGAGGTCGGCCAGGCCGCCCTCGACGTCCACCGCAACGCCCACCAGGGCAAGGTCGGCGTCCTGACCCTCTCCCCCCAGGAGGGCCTGGGGGTCAAGGACGCCGAGAAGCGCGAGAAGCACATCGACGCGATCAACCGCTTCCGCGGCGTGTAGCAGGACCCCGTCCTCCTCACCCCTCGCGCGCTCGGGGTGAGCCTCTGGACGGGGCCGTTCCAGCGACTCACCGGGGGGGGGGGGGGGGGGGGGCGCCGCCCCCCCCCCCCCCCCCCCCCCCCCGCCCCCCCCCCCCCCCCCCCCCACCAATCCCCCCCACAACCCCCCCCACCACGACCCCCACCC